>JBBRHU010000163.1:0-7491 GCA_038222255.1 Fimbriimonadales bacterium
GCCTACGCTAGTGGGGTCGATTTGTTGAGGAACGTCTTCAACCTCCACCGTTTGCCTCCCTTGCCGGAGGTCGAACACTCGACTCTCTTTCACAAGTGCGAAGCCTTGGTTATACACAGTGATCTCGGGTGCAGAAGCAGCCTGAAGTACCGGGAGTACCAGCGATAGGAGTCCTACCATCGAGTCTCCACCGTGTAGGTCACGGTTCGAACTTCGCCCGGTTGGAGAGCGACTTTGAATACCGCTGTGTTAGAGTCTTCTTTCGTGAACTCAATACTTCGCTTCCCTATCTTCCAATCTCCCCAATGCCGCTCAAAGACCTCAACCGTTTCGGCAACGTCCTTACGATTTCTCACCTCGATTGCGAAGCTCTCCCTAACATGGCGACTTCCGATGACGCTGTATTCTGTGCGCTTCCGGCTGGCCACCACGTCGAAACTCTTTCCGACCTTGAGCGATAACCGCTCCTTCTTGGGTGTGTGATCGATCTGGTCCTCGCCCAGCATTTGCACAGATCCTTGACTGTCTCGCTGAAACACTCTCACTCTGCCTTTTGGCATGGGCACCCCCAAGCCGCCAGTCGAGTCGTTGACGAACTCGACTCGCACTGTCGGTTTGATATTCCCAGTTCCAACTTCACCTCGGTTTGGGTAGTAGGTGGGATATCCTTCCATGGAATCGATGATGAGTCGCTTTTGGATATTGATTCCATGTCCCTCCAGTAGCGAAAGCTGCTTGGTTTCGTTGTTCAGGAGCGTGGCGGGTCGTTGCAACGTGTAGAGGTGGTATTCGAAGAGGCTCTCCTCCTTGAATGGCTTATCGGCGACCACGCGACCCTCTGCTTTAAGCTCTAACACCCTCACGCTTCCGTCTTGAATCTGATTCACATCACCCGCGAGGAGCTTTAGCTTCGCGTTCTCGTACAGGGTCCCCGAACTGTTGTGCATTGTGACCCAACCCTGGAGGTCAGCCTTCCCTTTACCGTCAAGAGTCAGCACGTAGTCTGCGGCCCAGCTCATCCCATGAGTGATGTAGCTCAGTTCCACTTGAACTCCGTCAGTTTTGTCCGACATGACGTCCCAGACCAGGGTCGGACGGCTCTTCATTCCCTTCGGGATCGAGTCCACCTGAACTTCTCCGACCGGGTCTAGAATGATCCCTCCCTCGGCTGTTCGAATCACCATGCCGGTGTACGAACGGTCACCAGCCCCTCCATTGACTCCCGTGGGCGGACTCAGAAGCACTCCCTGGACTGTCTCCCGGACCCCGCCTATTGTCCGAGTGAATCTAACTCGCTGACCAACCGCCTTTTTTAACAGCGCTATCGGAGAAATCAGGTCGTACTGATAGTTCTGCTCCAGAACGCTGAGTCTTACCCCTGGGGTGAGGTTCTTGAACCCTACGCTCGTCGAATCGATTTGCTGGGCGACGTCTTGAACTTCAATTGTTTGCCGACCGGTAACCAGCGAGAATGCTCTGACTTCTTTCACAAGAGCAAACCCTTGGTTGTAAACTGTCACCTCTGGTCCGGAGGGATTTCGGACCAGGACAAGCGCTGCGGCAAGGATTCCTACCATGTCGTCTCTACGGTGTAGGTCACCTTTCGGACCTCACCCGCCTTTAGCATTGGGCTAAAAACTGAGGTGAAAGCATCTTCTTTCGTGAAGTCCATGCTCTTGGTCGTGATCTTCCAATCGCCCCAGTGTCGTTCATACAACTCAACAGTTTCGGGAACGTCTTTGCGATTTCGAACTTCAATTTCAAAGCTCTCGCGGACTGAATTGGGTGAGAGTCGAGTAAAGTTCGTGCGCTTCCGGTTGACGACAACATCGAACGCCTTACCAACCAAGAGCGAAAGCTTTTCTTCCCTCGGTGTGTGTTGGATTTGATCTTCGCCGAGCATCTGAACTGAGCCAGATCGGTCTCGCTGAAAAACGCGAACACGTCCCTTGGGCATCGGGATGCCCAAGCCATTTTCCTTCGAGTTTGTGAACTCGACTCGGACCTGCGGCTTAATGTTGCCGGTTCCTACTTCACCCTCGGTCGGATAGTAGTTCCAGTAGCCCTGCATCGAGTCAACGATCATTCGCTTTGAAACTCTAATGTCATGGCCCTCAAGAAGAGAAATCTGTTTCGTCTCCTTGTCCATGACCGAAGCTGGCCGTTGGAGAGTGTACAAGTGATATTCGAACAGCGATTCCTCCGCAAATCCACCGCCACCTCCAAACCCGCCGGGCCCCCCGCCTGCTCGCCCGGCTACACGCCCCTTGTTCTGTTGAACGACGTTCACGTCTCCGGCAAGCAACTTGAGCTTCGCGCCTTCATAAGTTGCGCCAGAGTTGTTCGTCAGGGTCACCCAACCCTGCAGGTTCGCTCGACCTAACCCGTCAAGGGTGAGGACGTAGTCCGAAGACCAGTTCATGCCGTGGGCGATGTAACTCAGCTCAATGTTCTGCTTTCCTGCTTGGGCAACATCGAGGTCCCAAAGTAGGGTGGGGCGACTGATAAGCCCTTTGGGAACGCTTTTTACCGTGACTTCCCCAATCGGGTCGATGATGATTCGGCCGTCGTCGGTGCGAATGACCATTCCGCTATAGGCTCGTTCCCCCGCGCCACCGGTCATTCCAGTTGGGGGGCTCAGCAGAGTTCCCTCGATAGCTTCTCGTGCGCTACCTACGGTGCGCGTAAATCTGACCTTGCCACCGACCGATTTGTTCAGGATCGACATCGGATTGATCAGGTCGTATTGATAATTTTGTTCAAGGATCGAAAATGAATCCTTCCCTTGAAGGCTCCTGAATCCCACGCTTGTTGGGTCAATGGTAGTAGGGACATCTTCGATGGCGAGCTTGAACCGCCCAGCCTGCAAGTCGACATTTCGAGTCTGCTTTACAAGCGCAAATCCCTGGTTGTAGATCGTGAGTTCGGTGCCGGTTCCCTGAACTGCCGGAGTGTTTAGAGCGAAAAGGATCGTGGAAGCGAAAGCTGGTGTCATAGCTGTTTCCTGCGTCGAGGTTACAGTGTTGAGTGTCCCACCTCACAGTAGTTGTTCAATCAATTTCTCGAAGATCACGGAAAACTGTTCGCCCCCGAAGAACCTGCCCCGGCCGATAGATTTGTTGGAAGACCTTTGGGAAACGCCGCAAACTGGCTGAAAGCTCCAAGCAAGCCACGAACTGTCTTAGGCGTTTTCCTCTACAATATTGATGTCATGTCGACACTCGCTCCGAAGTCAGAAGTCAGCACCACGTTTGCCGAACAAGGCTATTACGTCGCCCGCGGCGTTTTCAGTCCTGCCGAGGTCGCAGAGTTAGAGGGTGACTTCGATCGGATCATCGATCAGTTGGTCGACTCGGGCGAGAATCTGAACGCGAGATGGGGAGGACCCGAGATCGACCGGATAAGTCCGAAGAATACGGTTGTCCTGCACACTCACAATGTTCAGCATTACTCAGCAGTGTGGATGCGTGCGCTGCTTCATCCGGGTTTCCTGCACTATGCGACCGCGATTCTCGGAGACGATGTCATGCTTCACCACACGAAGCTCTTCCAGAAGCCAGGCGAGAACGGTGCGGCATTTCCGATGCATCAAGATTGGGAGTACTTCCCCACCGAACTCGACACAATGATGGCCGGAATCATCCATGTGAGCCACTCGACCGATGAAATGGGCTGTTTCCGCGTCTATCCCGGAACCCATAAGCTCGGAAAAGTCATCGGCACGTTTGGCCAGAACGACTCAGAAATCCTCGAGAAGTATCCGCTAGAAAACAGCACCCCGCTGGAGGCAGAGCCCGGAGATGTCGTCTTCTTTCACTATTGCCTGATCCACGGGTCAAAAGTGAATACGTCGAATTCGATCCGGAAGACTGTTCTCGCGCAGCTCCTCAGCGGACAAGACCAGGTCGTCGCCGGGAACGGACACCCCAATGAACATATCGTTCTATCGGGGTGGAATTATCGGATGACTCGATCACTTGCGAACGACAAGCACTAGAGCTTCATGGGTTTGTAGACCCAAGCACGGCCGAGAGGTAGTTGGTCAAAAGCATGAACGCCGCTCTCGGCCACCCCTGGCATATTCATGCTTCGCCCACTCGCCTTCCCGCCCCGGAACTCTACAATCTGCATAAAGGTGCCCCGATTCATGTATGGCACCTTCGGTTCTGTGCCAAAAGTGACGCTGAAGATCACCGATTTAGGACGTGCCTTCGTGTCTTCCTGAGCTTGTCTTAGGGCCGCTCCGATGACTTCGCTTGGTTTTCTGCCCGCCAAATAGTTCACCGTGGTCCTCCCTTCGAGGGCTCTCAGAATTAACGTGGGTTGTAACGCTTGCTGGAAGTAGTCCGGTGACACGAGCCCACCGACCGTGGCCGTGAACAGTTGCTCACGGAGGCGCTTGACAAAGGCTTGAGCAACTGGGGTCGCGGTAGAGTCATCGAGCTGCCAACCGTCGTAGCCGAGCGCGGTGAGCGAGGACCGGTCTAAACGGCGCAGGACGGGCTCTAGGAATCTCCAGAACTCGTCCCGCCGCGCAATGGTCCAAGCGGCGATCTCGACATTCTGAGTCGAAATTTGGCCAGGCGGGAGCGCTGCGAGGATCTCCGAATTTCTAAACACTTTGCCCCAAACCGGGGTGTCACCGTTCGCCCACCAACTCACAGGCTTATTGTTCCAGTTCGTCAGAAATCCGGTCGCGGGGTTGAGAACAGACGGCATCTTCTCGAACGGAATCATGCCTAGCCAAGGATTCACCTTTTCGCCTGGAATCGGGACTCGCGGATCAGTTCCGGGAGTCCTCTCGGGGACGGAGCCCATGTATCGATAGCCAATGTTTCCCTTTGCGTCGGCCCAGAAGAAATTGAAGCTCATCGTTGCTTGCCGTGTAGAGGGCGAAGTCGCCGGATCTGCGAACGGTACTGACGCGACTGACTCATAGCTTTGCAACTCACGATTCCGGAAGGCCGACTTTCGTGCGAACACATTGCCGCGGACATTAAGCAACACCGGCCCATCGATCGTCCGCTTCTGGACGACTTTGACCGTCTCGCCTCCCTTCACCTTAATCTCGAAGGGAATTTCGATGAACGACTTAACCCCTTCGTAGGATCGGTAAGTTTTGTTGTCGTTGGAAGGATAGTAGATGATGTCTTCAGTGTCCGCGACACCGCTCGTCAAGCCCCAAGCCCGCTCCGCAGAATGTCCGATTAGAATTCCAGGAACACCGGGCAGGTCCATTCCCGTAACGCTTCCCTCCTTCTGCACGATCGTCATCTCGTGAACAATCGAGGGCGTTTGCCAGCCCATCTGCGGCGCACTTAACAGGATCGGCTCGCCGGACGTAGATTTCTTCGGCGACACGACGACACAGTAGCTACCAACTTTATAGGGTGCCGCGACAAGCTCCGCAATCCGCGTCTGTTCGGCCTTCTCTGCGAGCCGGACTGCCGGTAGGAGGTCAAAAAGGGTGAGGTTTGGGAGCTGTGCCAGGTGTGCAAGAGATTGCGCCCGTGTTGGTGCGACGAATTTCACGTGAGAGTCTCTCTGAGGGTCGTCCCGGTCTGAGATCGTGCACGTCGCTTCGGGGTCTTGGAACCAAGCAACGTCATCGAAAACGTCTAACTCCTTCCCCTTCAGCTTTGCTTGCGTTTTTAAGTAGCCGAAGAGAGCGAGGTTTCGGATCTCACCGGCCCCGCCTTTTCCGAATTGCTGCAAAAGCCGAACGCAGACCGCGACTGAATCACGAGCCGTCCAGGGCTCAGGCTCAAATTCATACTTTTTGTAGCCGGGAGGAAGCTGCTGGCTCTTGCGGAGCGCTTCAATGCAGGCATTCACGCCAGCCGCATAGTCCACGAATCGATCCTGATACTCAGCAGGAAGCTTCTTCAGCTGGGCGTCGTATTCCCCTGGCGTATATCCCGTGACGGCGTACTCTTTGTCAGAATTCACAAACGAGGCGCCAAACACCTCGGCCATTTTGCCTTGCGACACTCGCCGGCTGTTCTCCATCTGCCACAGCCGATCGTGAGCAACGGCAAAGCCAGCTCGAAACCAGACAGACTTTTCTCCACCCGCGACGACCTTCGCGACTCCGAAGGAATCCCGTTCTGTGAACGATTCAAATTGCTGGTTGACCAGAACTGGAAGGAGAAGTGCGGACCAAATCACTCCCCCATTCTACAGTTGTGCCGCATCAAATAGTGATGCACCCATGAAGTCCTCGGGGGGCTCACAGACGATCTCAACTCGACGACCATCTCGGGGGTGGTTAAATGCAAGCACCGTCGCGTGGAGCTGCATCGGCACCTTATGGAACTCGGCTGGAGCATACAGTTTGTCGCCCATCACGGGATGGCCAATGGACTGCAAGTGAACTCGGATCTGGTGGGTTCGTCCAGTTTCCAATCGACAAACGATCATGTCACCCACGTTCACGTGACCGACACGCTTAATATGAGTTCGCGCCGGCTTTCCCTTGGCATCGACCGTCATCAGGATTCGATTGCCTACCGAACGAAGGATCGGCTTGTCGATGGTCGCGCGTTCGTATGGGATCGATCCCGAGACGATCGCAAGATAGACTCGCTCCGCCGTCTTAGCCTCAATCTGAGCTGCAAGGCCCTGGTGAGCGAGGTCGTTCTTGGCAACCACGAGGAGGCCGGTCGTTTCCTTGTCTAGTCGGTGGACAATGCCGGGGCGGAAACTCTCACCTGTAGAACTGAGTTGGGCACCGTACCCCAACAGCGCATTCACGAGCGAAGGCTCCTTTAGCGATTCTGCAGGGTGTGTCGCTAGACCGCGAGGTTTGTTGATCACGATCAGGTCATCGTCTTCGTAGCGGATGTCAAGCGGAATGTCAGCGGGTTCGAGATTGTGCGCGAATGAAAGCTCAACCATCTCGATATCAATGACGGCTCCTACCTTGAGCTTAAATGACGCTCTTTCGACCTGACCATCTACGAGCACCTTTTCCTGCTCGATGAGCCGGACGAGCTTGCTTCGACTGATATCGGGAAAGAGCCCAGAGAGATACTTATCGAGTCGCTCTGCGGACTCGGCAATGAGTTGGATCTGTTCGCCGTTCAAAACACGCCTCCGCAGACCGGGAACTTGGATAACTCAAAAGGCTGTAATATTGGACAAATCACCATGATTGCATCATCGCTCTACTTCGCCCTTCTACAACAAAACCAAGATTCAGTTTGGGATAGGAAGCTTTCTCTCAGCCTTGCACCGATGAGCGTCAAGGCTGCGCTTGAAGAAATCAAGAAGCAAACTAATCTTACCTTTGATGTCACCGGCAAGCTCGCCGAGGACACAGTCTGGATTCGAGTCAAGGATCGACCCCTCAAATTTGTGCTCGACCAAGTAGCTGCAGCGTTGCGCGCGGATTGGACTCAAGCTGGCGAGACTTGGAGGTTGGCAAGATCCGCATCTCGGCGATCAGATTTCCGACGTGAGGAGATTTCGAGAAAAGCGAGCGAGTTTAAA
>JBBRHU010000164.1:0-7486 GCA_038222255.1 Fimbriimonadales bacterium
GGGGAGCGGAACTTTGCCCGTACCTCCGCCGACTGCTAAGATCGAAAATTCGGCTTACAACGCGACCGGTCGTGGATTTCCACAAGCGAGCGCATCATTCACGTCTCAGTTCGACCGAGTGGAAGAGATCAACGACGGCAAGAGTTTCTTCAGCGCAAACTCTCGCAACCGATGGACGAGCTACGAATCCAAGAATCCAGAAGACTGGGTGGCCATCGACTTTGGAGGTGAGAAGCAATTCGACACTCTCCTCCTCCATATCTTTGGAGACCAGGGAGCGATCCAAGCGCCCGAGTCGTATCGAGTAGAGGTTTGGCAAAACGGCGGATGGGTCGTAGCCCCGATCCTCAAGCGCTCACCCGACAAACCCCGAGCGGGCGCGGTGAACGTCGTCGAGATCACTCCCGTGAAAAGTTCCAAGGTGCGAGTGATCTTCACGCCCAAGCGCGGTCGCTTCTCTGGTCTGACCGAGCTCGAGGTTTGGGAAAAGTCAAAGCTGTAGCGCCACTTCCAAACTCAGAATTTACCATTTGAACCTAGGCAGTTCGACTGGGTCCAAGTGACGATTTGAGGTGGCAAAAAGATGCAAGAAATTCTCATTTTTTTCTTGTCGCGAACTCCTTGACAACCTACCGGTGGTGGTAGCACACTGTCTTAGGCGCAACATATAGCGTTGCCCCGGGCTCAAGGATGAAGTGTCCATTCTGCGGATTTATCGATCAAAAGGTTCTGGAATCAAGACCTGGCCGTGATGGCGATGTCATCCGGCGACGCAGAGAGTGCCTCGGTTGTGGTCGACGATTCACGACTTTCGAGCAGCCCGAACGACCCCGCCAGTTCGTCATCAAACGAAATGGAACGCGGGAAGAATTTGAACGAGAGAAGTGTGTCAATTCGATGTTGCTTGCGTGTCGCAAGCGCCATGTGTCGATTGAACTTCTCAGTAAGGCGGTCGAGAAAATCGAGCGCGAACTCTTCGGTGAAACCGATGAAGAGGTGTCTAGCTCAAAGATCGGAGAGATGGTTCTCCGTGAGCTCGGACTGTTGGATACCGTGGCCTACATTCGATTTGCGAGCGTTTATCGCGAATTCGAAACGGTGACCGACTTCCAAGAAATTATCCGCTCTGTAGAGCAACGGGATGCCGCACCGCTTACGCGACGATAAGGAGATCAAGAAAAGAAATCATGCAGATTCCGCGTTACTTCACGACCCCAGGACTGGATCCGTACACCGGCATACCCTTCGAGCCACGAAAGAGTGAGATCCGAAATCCAGATGGGTCAACCGTTTTCCTTATGGAAAACGTGATGGTCCCCGCCCACTGGTCGCAAGTTGCTACCGATATTCTCGCCCAAAAGTATTTCCGCAAGGCCGGTCTTACGGTCGGACAACTCGGCGGCGGAAACTACGACACCCACAACGTTGGAGCCTTGACCCCAACCGCTGACCACGAGACCGACAGCCGACAGGTTTTTCACCGACTCGCGGGATGTTGGACGCACTGGGGCGAGCAGTTTAACTATTTCAGCAGCCGAGCAGACGCTCAGGCATTTTATGACGAGCTCGTACACATGCTCGCAAAACAAGTTGCGGCACCGAACTCACCGCAGTGGTTTAATACCGGCCTCCACTTTGCCTACGGCATTACGGGCAGCGCCCAGGGACACACGTTTGTCGATCCGATCACGGGTGCGCTGACCAAGAGCGCCAATGCCTACGAACGACCGCAACCCCACGCTTGCTTCATTCTCGGCGTGAGAGATGACCTTGTCAACGAAGGCGGCATCATGGATCTGTGGACCCGTGAGGCGCGAATCTTCAAGTACGGCTCGGGCGTTGGCACTAACTTCAGCAAGATCCGCGGAGAAAGCGAAAAGCTAAGCGGTGGCGGAAGGTCAAGCGGCCTCATGAGCTTCCTCCGCGTGGGTGACAGATCGGCAGGCGCGATCAAGAGCGGTGGTACCACTCGACGTGCTGCCAAAATGGTCTGCCTCGACCTTGACCATCCCGATATCGAGCAGTTCATCAACTGGAAGGTCATCGAGGAGCAGAAGGTTGCGTCACTCGTTACCGGCTCTAAGCTGAACGAAAAGCACCTCAACCGTGTGATCTCCGCTTGCTTCCAGGGTGGAGTGCTGAACGCAAACCCGCGCAACAATCCAGAGCTTGTTCGAGCAATCGCCGAGGCTAAGGAATCTCAGATTCCGCTGAACTACATCCAGCGCGCGATTCAGTTTGCCCAGCAAGGGTTTACGAGCATCGAGTTTCCCGTCTACGACACCGGGTACGAGTCCGAGGCTTATCTCACCGTCAGCGGCCAGAATTCAAACAATTCTGTGCGAGTTCCGAATAGCTTTTTCCACGCGGTCCAACAAGGAAAAGAGTGGGACCTCAAAGCTCGAACGAGCGGCAAGACGTTAAAAACGTTGGATGCCCGCGAACTGTGGGAAGACATTTGCGAATCGGCTTGGCACAGCGCTGACCCCGGCCTACAGTACGACACAACGATCAACGAGTGGCACACTTGCCCCGCCGACGGTCGAATCAACGCGAGCAATCCCTGCTCTGAATACATGTTCCTCGACGACACTGCTTGTAACCTCGCCAGCATCAACCTGGTGAAGTTCTACCGACAGGAATCGAGCGAATTTGACATCAAGGGCTACCTCCACGCGATTCGCCTTTGGACAATCGTTCTTGAAATCAGCGTTCTCATGGCGCAATTCCCAAGCAAGGAAATCGCTCAGCTCAGCTACGACTTCCGAACGCTCGGTCTTGGCTACGCCAACCTCGGCGCGCTCCTCATGCAGATGGGAATTCCCTACGACAGCCCCGCCGGCTTCGCAATCACGGGCGCCCTCACAGGCACCCTCGGTGGAGAGTCGTACGCGACCAGCGCTGAAATCGCTGGCGAACTCGGAACATTTCGACGCTATCCAGCTAACCGCGAAAACATGCTTCGCGTCATCCGCAACCACCGACGTGCTGCCTACGATGCGCCGAAAGATGACTACGAAGGCCTCACGGTTTACCCAGTTGGAATTTCCGCGAACCACTGCCCCTCGAACCTGCTCGCCGCGGCCCGCGCAAGTTGGGACAAGGCGCTGCTACTTGGCGAGCAAAATGGATTTAGGAATGCCCAGGTCACGGTGCTTGCCCCAACGGGAACGATCGGCCTGATCATGGACTGCGACACAACCGGGATCGAGCCTGACTTCGCCTTGGTCAAGTTCAAGAAGCTCGCCGGCGGTGGATATTTTAAGATCATCAACCAGTCGATTCCGCCCGCCCTAAGAAAGCTCGGCTACAACGATCAGCAGATCAAGGGAATGATCGACTACACGCTCGGCACGAAAACACTGCGTGGTGCTCCCTTCATCAATCACGAAAGTCTCTCCGCGAAGGGCTTCACCGCTGCAGCGCTCGAGAAGCTCGAAGCCGCACTTGAGAATGCCTTCGAAATCGGATTCGCCTTCAACAAGTTCACGTTCGGCGATGATTTCTGCAAAAACACCCTCGGCTACACCGACGAGCAACTTGACGATTGGAGCTTCAACATGCTCGCTTCGCTCGGATTTTCGAAGACTGAAATCGACGCTGCCAATGAATACGTTTGTGGCACGATGACGGTGGAGGGTGCCCCTGGCCTTAAGCCTGAGCACCTCCCCGTCTTTGACTGCGCCAACCGATGCGGCAAGAAGGGTCGTCGGTTCATCAGCGCCGAGGGACACATCCGGCAGATGGCAGCGGCCCAGCCGTTCCTCTCTGGTGCGATCTCCAAGACGATCAACCTTCCTGCCGAAGCCACGGTAAAAGAAGTCGCCGATGCCTACTGGCTCTCCTGGCAACTCGCCCTCAAGGCGAACGCACTGTACCGAGACGGTTCGAAACTTAGTCAACCGCTTAATTCGAGTTCGGACGATTCGGCAGCAGCGATTTTAGAAGCAACTCTTGGGGATTCGACACCTTACGAGGCAGCGCCAGTGATTTCGCATCACGACCTCGTACAGGAGGCTGCGACAAAGCTCGTCTACCGCTACATCAGCAAGCGACGCGTTCTCCCCGGCCGACGAAAGGGCTACACGCAAAAGGCGCGAGTGGGAGGCCACAAGGTCTACCTTCGAACCGGCGAGTTCGAAGATGGCACTCTCGGCGAGCTCTTCATCGACATGCACCGCGAAGGCGCCGCATTCCGATCATTGATGAACTGCTTCGCAATCGCAGTCTCGCTCGGCATGCAGTACGGAGTTCCGCTCGAAGAGTTCGTGGAGGCGTTTGTCTTCACTCGGTTCGAGCCGAACGGTAGCGTCATGGGTCACGACAACATCAAGATGTCGACGTCGGTTATCGACTACATCTTCCGCGAACTCGCCCTGTCCTACCTCGGCCGAACTGACCTCGTCCAGGTGAAGCCCGAAGACCTTCGAGGCGATACAGTCGGCAGGCCATCTCAAGTCCCGGACTTTGACGACGAGGAAGAACAAGCCTACGATGGTCGAGTACCAGGCGTCGCCGACGATGAGCACGTCTCCGCCGGCTTTGGAGCAACGCGAGGTGGGCAGGAATCTCTTCCGCTAGACGACGACGCAGGTGCAGTCGGAGGTCCAACATGGGCCGTCGGTCAAAACCAGGTCGGAGCGCAGCCGAAGTTCAGCGAGCGAACAGTGAGCGGCAACGGAGCAAACGGCAAAATGCTAGTCTCAATGCCCGCGACGAACGCAATCGCCGAAAAGATCCGCCAAGCCCGACTCAAGGGCTATGAAGGCGATCCGTGTACGAACTGCGGTGCATTCACCATGGTTCGAAACGGCGTCTGCCTGAAGTGCGATAGTTGCGGCGAAACGAGCGGCTGCTCCTAGCCGCCCCGTGCCAGCGCACCCGCGCTGGCCCTTCAGAGTCTCAATAAGGCGAACACCATCGTGTCTCGCCTCGATCCGTCTGAGTGGGGACTGTTGCTTCGCAGCGTCCCTTCGAGCTCCATCCCACACTTCTCTGCCACTCGCGCACTCGCAATATTGCGGGGATCGCAGCGCCATTCGATTCGTTGCCACGGCCACTCAGTGAATCCCCAATCTAGCATCTCAGCGAGCACTCGTGTCCCCAGCCCCTTACCGGCAACGCGCTTGTGAATCCACATGCCGATCTCGGCATTCCCTCGGTTGACCTCCGCACCTCGGAGGTGAAACCCGGTGCCGCCAACAATCTGATCACCTTGCCAGATGCCCAAGGTGAAGTCGATCTGAGTTGAATATCGGTGGGTGAGGTTCTCTAGCGACGTTCGTGTATCGCTGGGTAAGTAATTCTCGGTCGCCCAGGGAATGAACTCCATGAGGTGGTCCATTGTCGTCGAGACGGACGCATAGAGGGCGTCAACGTCGTCCATCGAGTAGCTGCGGATGACGAACTCCCCACAATCGCGACGGGTGGGGGCGACGAAGTCGGACATTGGGAGAGGATACCGGAGGGTCGCGGAAGAAGAAATCCTCCGCAACCCTCCTCACAATTTAGCCGAGCTTTCGCACGGCCGCGAGAACGTCGTTCTCGTCGGGGATGCACTCAAGCTCAAGAACCCGAGCGTACGGCATCGGAACGTTGAGTCCACCGACGCGTCCAACGGGAGCATCAAGATCGTCGAAGCACGCTTCACTGACCTTTGCTGCGATCTCCGCGCCGAAGCCACCGAATTTCCAGTCTTCGTAGACCACAATCGCCCGGTGTGTCTTGCGGACCGACGCAAAGATCGTGTCGGTGTCGAGAGGCAGCAGCGACCGGACGTCGACCACTTCAGCATCAATCCCATCTTTTGCAAGCAGCTCGGCGGCAAGAAGGTTCACTTGCGTCATTCGCGAATAGCCAATGAGCGAGATGTCCCTGCCTTCCTTTAAGATGTTCGCCTTGCCGAAAGGCACGATGAACTCGTTGTCGTCAGGGCAAATTCCCTTGACGGTGTAGAGGCCAGGGTTTTCGGTGAAGACGACGGGATTGTCGTCTCGAATCGCTGCGCGGAGCATGCCGTAGGCATCTTCGACCGTCGCGGGAGCAACGACCTTCAGGCCAGGAACGTGGGCAAACCACCCTTCCATCGAGTGAGAGTGCTGTGCAGAAAGCTGCTTCGCCGCACCCCCCGGGCCTCGGAACACGATCGGGCACTTCACGACGCCGTTCGTCATGTAGTGGACCTTCGCGGCGTGGTTGATGATCTGGTCAAGCGCCAAGATCGAGAACGACTTGGTCATGAACTCTACAACTGGTCGGAGCCCAGCCATAGCAGCACCGATCGCAAGGCCAGTGAAACCTGCTTCAGTGATCGGAGCGTCGATGACCCGTCGGTGACCATACTTCGGGAAGAATCCTCTTGTCACCTTGAAGGTGCCTTCGTATCGACCGATGTCTTCGCCAATCATGAAGATGTCGGCATTTCGATCCATTTCTTCGTAGAGGGCTTTTTGCAGCGCCTCGCGGAATGTGATTTCTACGGTTGCTGCCATTAGTGTCCTTCCTCCGGGCTCATGTCGCTGTAGATGTTGTCGTAGACCTCATTCTTGTCTGGAAACGGAGAAGCGTCGGCTGCTTCGTAAATCTGCTCGACTTGCTCGAGGATCTCTTCGTCGATTGCCTCAAGTCGCTCTCGGTTAAGAATGTTTCTCTCGATGAGCACTTGCTCAAGGCGACCGATCGGGTCACGTTGCCACGCCTTCTCTTCCTCTTCCTTCGTTCGGTACAGCTGTCGATCGTTGTCGGCCGCGCCATGTCCAGAATAGCGATAGGTCATGATCTCAACCCAATACGGCTTTCCGGTTTCGCGAACCTCGTTAACGATGCGCTGGGCGTCTTTCTTCATCTGAAGGACGTCCATGCCGTCGAGTCGCTCGCACTTCATGTTGTACGGCAGGCCTCGCTTCCATAGTTCGGGGTCGGCGGCGTGGTATTCCAGTCGCGTTCCCATCGCAAATTCATTGTTCTCCACAATGAAGATGCAAGGAAGGTCATAGAGTCCAGCCATGTTTAGGGTCTCATAAACGACGCCTTGGTTGGCAGCGCCATCGCCCATGAAGTTCAGGCAGACCTTATCTTCGCCGCGATACTTTGCGGCAAATGCGAGTCCTGCGCCAAGCGGAACGTGTCCGCCGACGATGCCCCAACCACCGTAGAACCCGTTTTTGGGGTCGTAGATGTGCATCGAGCCGCCCTTTCCTCCAGCGGTTCCAGCCTTGCGGCCCATGATTTCAGCCATCACAGCGACGGCGGGAGTTCCCAACAAAAGCGCGTGGGCATGGTCTCGGTAAGCGGTGATGACGTAGTCTTCACCTTTGCGAATGGAATTCATCCATCCGACCGCGAGAGCTTCCATGCCGATATAAACGTGCATGTAGCCACCGGCTTTACCCTGTCTGTAAACAACGTTGCACTTCTCTTCGAAGCGCCGGATGAAGAGCATTTCCCGGTAGTACTGTTCGAGTTCAGCGGGGGTTTCGGTGTATTG
>JBBRHU010000165.1:0-7418 GCA_038222255.1 Fimbriimonadales bacterium
GAAGAGAGGGAGTTGCGGCTCGGTCTTGGGCTGGGCAACAACAACTGGTGCCTTGGTGACCGGAGGAGCACTGATGGGGATCGTTAATGTTCCGCGACTGTTCGACTTGGGTTGGGTCAAAGAAAACGTCACGAGTCCTACGAAAGCTAGAAAAAGCGTGATTCCGATCGCGCTCACCCAAACCGCGCTTGAATCACGCTGATGGCCATGGACACGCTCCGCAGCGTGATTTTCGGCCTCTACAAAGAGCCTTTGGCGAACGATAACAAGCTTCTCTTGGTCGATAAAGCTACCGGGCTGAAGTTCAAGCGCGAGTTCGAACCATCGCTGAGCCAGCTCAAGTTTGTTCTGAGCAAGGTAAAGGTCGCCAAGAATTCGATGGGGTTCTGGATCCTCGGGATCAATCCGAAGGGCCTGGAGACACAGCTCTTCAGCCGCCTCCCACTCGTTTCGCAGACGGTGGAGGTTGGCACGAGAAAGCAGCGCTGTTACATTTTCGCGCCTGCTCCGTTCAACTTCCTGTACTTCCAAAACCTCCCTCTCCTCGCGATGTCTCGTCAAGTGAGCTGACGACTACCATCGTGGCGCGCGCGACGGGACAGAACACAATCTGCCCAATTCGCTCACCCTTAACAAATTCGACGACATCTGAGCCCAAATTGATCAAGCAAACTTTGATTTCACCGCGATAATCCGAGTCGATGGTGCCAGGACTGTTCACCATCGCTATTCCATGCTTTACTGCAAGGCCGGAACGAGGCCGGGCTTGGGCCTCGAAGCCGGCTGGGACCGCAATTCGTAGACCGGTCGGGATCAGCTTGCGCTCCATGGGGGCAAGACTAAAACTCTCGGTACACGTCATGTCCATCCCCGCAGAACCCGGGGTCTTGTACTCAGGAAGTGTGCCCCCTTCTGAGACAACGATCTGCACCTGGATCGCGAGATCATTTTCTGGGGAGTTCATAGCGTTGATTTTGATACACTCTCGCTCGTGGTTGCTCGTCCATTCTATTCCGCAGCGGAACCGATGGGTGAATCAGCATGGATTCTGCGGGGTTTGACGCCAGACCCACTCACTGTTTGTCGAGCGCTGAACGCTACGAAGATTCTGGGCCTCCACACCGCCGTAGCATCTTATGAAACTGTGGGGCTCTATGTCGATGCCGAGACATTCAGTCTCGACTCACTCATCCTCGGGGATTTCGTGGAAGTGCCACCCGCTCGGACGCACATCATCCCCGTCTGCTACGACCTCGGTGAAGACTTGAAAGAAGTTTGTGATAACCTCGGGCTCACACCCGCAGAGTTTGTTCACCTCCACTGCGAGCCGGCATACACCTGCTTTGCAGTCGGGTTTTGCCCAGGATTCCCCTACCTTGGATGGCTTCCATCTGCCATATCGGGGGTGCCGCGCCGACCTTCCCCCCGAGTACGAATCGTTCCAGGGTCGGTGGGGATCACAGGGAAACAGACAGGGATCTATCCGATCGTACGCCCCGGCGGTTGGCCGCTTGTTGGACGTACCCCGCTCACTCTCGTCGACGTACAAGCCGAGTTCTTCCCTATTTCGGCCGGAGATCGCGTTCAATTTGAGCCAATCGACCGTAGTCAATTTAACAATCTAGAGGGCCAACGACTTTGAGCAAGCAGATCGACCTAAACGTAGACATCGGAGAAGGATTTCCCTTCGATGCAGCCCTCCTTGAATTTGCGACGAGCGCGAATATATGCTGCGGCGTCCATGCTGGCAATCTCGGGCTGACTAGAGAAACGGTTGAGCTGTGCAAGACCAAAGGAGTCCGGTACGGAATGCACCCCGGCTATCCCGATCCCGAAACTATGGGGCGACGATCTCCCGATCCCACGGAGCAAAAGCGGTTTTTTGATTCGATCATGATTCAGATCGGAAACTTCCCCGAAGGCGCAAGTTACATCAAGCCACATGGAGCCTTTTACAACGACACCGCCGTGATCCTTCCGCGCACCTGGGAATTTGGAATTTCAGGAAATCGCTACACAAGTCGATACGAAGCTGGTGGTGCATTTCTTGCCCAATATCCGGGCATCAACTACTTGACCCTGCTGCTCCGGATCCGGAAACTTCCACTCCTTGGTCTCCCCCAAACCGCTCATGCAATCCTGAGCGAGCGGGCTGGTTTTGGATTCATTCGCGAAGGGTTTGCCGACCGGGCGTATCAGGACGACGGGCGATTGGTGCCTCGAAGCGAACCGGGGGCCGTGTTGGACCATCCAGCTCTCGTCGCCGCTCAAGTGCTCCGATTGGTCGAGAACGTGGATTCAATTTGTTTGCACGGAGATGGTGAGCATTGCCTTGAGTTCGCCGAGCTCGTCCGAAAAACGCTGTTTGACGCAGGGTACGAAGTATGTGCGCCGACCTCATAGGCAAGTTGATCAAGGTCGGCGAGTGGAAGACCCGACTGGGCATCTCGCACGTCGTCAGTGCACCTAGCTTTCGACACTTGGTTCATGGGGTGCCGACCTCGGGCCCTTTCGATCAGTGCTCGGCTGGGCTTTCTAACGCACTCATTGGCAATGCGCCTGAGCTGCCAACGATCGAACTCTGTCCGGGACGCTTCCAAATCTTCATTCACTCTGCAACTTCGGCGGCACTAGTTGGTGCGGATATCGTGGGCGCCATCGATGGAAGGCTAATCACTCCCCAGTCTTCATTCCACCTGGAGGCGGGGCAACTTTTGGAAATCGATGCCGGGATATCTGGAACCCGGTGCTACCTCGCCTTGCCTGGTGGAGTAAGCCAATTCGACAACTTCCTGCTCGCGAACGAACGCAGAACCCTTCCACCACGCTCCCTTGGAACTCCCCCAAGGTCCCTTACGAAGAGCCTCATTCGTTATGTGCCGTTTAAGGGTTCGATCGATTTGAGCGGGGAGTCTTTCACCATCACCACACGATCAGATCGCACTGGCCTCCGGCTTGCCCCAGCCATAGAGCCACATTTGATGAACCTTCTTAGCGAACCCGCCACTCCAGGAGTGATTCAGCACACCCCGAGCGGAGAGCTAATCGTGCTCGGGCCGGACGGGCCAACAATCGGCGGCTATCCAAAGCTTGGGACCGTCCTAAGATGCGACCTAGACCACCTAGCGCAGCTTCGACCCCTTGAATTTGTCCGGTTCTCTGCGCTCTCAAGAGAAGACGCCGTTAGCAGTTCGAAGAGGACGAAAAGTGCCGACGAACGGCTCATCGCGGCGATTTCGATCGACTTCGACCAGCGATCGGTCAGCAGTCCGGACTAGCCAGCAGCCACCTTGCACTTTGCCATGTGCACCTAGTAGCCTAAGCCGGTTGGACGTTGCAATGTCCAATATCCAGGCTTAGACAATGGCGTTGATTGCTTTTTCGCGAACTCCCACTTATGATCGTAAGTGTAAAGGTTTCGGATTTGATCTCAAATTCGCGGAGGATCCTGGCGCAAATCTTCTGGATTATCTGCGTTATTGTGGAGGCAGGCCGGTTCTGATCCACCACAAGCAGAATTGGAATCTGTCCGCGATCCCTCCCACCGAGGCAGATAAGGTTTCGGTTTATCTTGACTTCGAGCCCGCAGGTGAAGATTTCTTGACTCTGCTGAAGTGGATCGCACAGCGTGGTTACAAAATCGCTCTCTCGGAGGCGCTGTTTGAGAAGTACTCGCTCACGTTAGAGGGCCTGTGTCGCATGGTCGGCATTGATCCGAATAATCGTATCGATACCCGCGTTCAGCAACACGTCCAGCACTGCAAACGCTTTGGAGTCCGTGTGATCGGACTCAACGTCGGCACGTATCTAGATTTCAACAGGTGCAACGCCTTTGGATTTGACTACTACCAAGGCGAGTTTTTTCTAAAGCCAGCGGTCACCGGCCAAAACTCGATTCCGACGAGCCGAACAGTCTTGTTGAATTTGATGACGAGGATGCAAGACCCTCACATCACAATGGAAGAGGTCGAACAATTGATCGCGCAAGATCCTGTCCTGACCTACAAAATCTTGCGGATTGTAAATAGCGCGTCGGAAGGGCTGACCGAACCGATTGAGACCTTGCGACCAGCGATCCTATACATCGGCTTGAACAAAATTGCGGCCCTCGTCAGCATCATGGCGGTTAGGCAGTCGAGCACCAAGCCTAAGGAGCTGATTAATGCCGCGTTGCTGCGGGCAAAGATGTGCGAGCTTCTTGCGAAATCAATGGGGACCGACTCCCCCGACCGGCTCTTCACCGCGGGCCTGCTGAGCGTGCTCGATGCCATTTTTGACGTCCCGCTTGAGTACCTCATCCACCAGATTCCTCTCAGTAAGGAGATGTCTGAAGGCCTCCTGGACCCAACGCACCCGTCGAATCCCATCTCCAGAGTGCTGCAGAATGTTTACTCCTACGAGCGGGGGGCGTTTGAACTCATTGAAGACGCAAACATTCTTCGGCAAGCGACCTCTGCTTACGTGGCAGCGCTCGCTTGGGCAGACGAGGCCATGCTTTCCGATTAATAGAAGGCGCCAAAAGTGGAATACTCTGCCCATGCTTGCCAGCCTCGGCGCCTTGACCGAACACCTCTTTGACTATGCTGGCCTCTACCCGCCCGCCCAGCTCTCTCTGACAGAGTCCCTTGAGAACCATCTTCGCTACCTGGGCGGGCCGGAAGGTTCGCTTGTTGCCAAGTTCGTCTGCGGAGTCAGCAAACTCGCAGAGCTTGGTGCGCTCCTCGACTCACGTGGACTCACACCTGCTTTCGATCTAACCGTCGTCGCTTTCCCGCCAAAAGACGTCGCGGAGTGGGAATCAACGCTCGAATCTGCTGCGAAGATCATGACGTCCTTTCAAAACACGTATGGTGGGGTCGCTGGGATCGAAGCGTTCGAGATTCGACTTGCCGGGCTAGAACAAATCGAACAGCGGCTGAGAGACCTTCGTGGATTCACGGAAGCCGAAGTTTTTGTCGAACTCCCCTGGGTGGAATCTCAAGGTGAGTTGCTCTATGCGCTGAGCGAAACGGAAACCTACTACGCGAAAGCCAGACTAGGGGGTGCGAGCGCCGAGGACCATCCTTCGGCAGAACTGGTTTCCAAGTTCCTAAAGCATTGCGTGAACCTTGAACTCCCGTATAAGCTCACAGCTGGCCTTCATCACGAATATCCGCAGCTCGACCCCGCGACCGGAGGGCGAATGCACGGCTTTCTTAATGTCGGCATTGCCGCTGGTTTGGCCCTTCGAGAAGACCTTGCGGCGAAGGAAATCCAGGAGATTTTGGAAGCAGCACCCGGTGAGTTCACTTCGAAGGGCGATGTCCTTGTTTTTCAGGATTTAGAATTTGATATTGATGCGGCGATTGAAGCGCGAGAACTGTTCCTTGGAATTGGCTCTTGCTCAATCGACGAACCTCGCCAAGAGCTCATTGCTCTCGGCTACCTCGCGGAGAAAAGTGCATGACGATCCCTTCCTCGATCACCAGTTGGATTCCAGTTCCGGAGTCATCTGATTTTCCAATCCAGAACTTGCCGATGGGTTGGGCGACTCTTCCCAGTGGTTTCTCGAGTCCGGTTACCCGGATCGGCGACACGATCGTTGCCGTAGGCGATCTCGTCAACCACGGCCTCCTTCCTCCCGAACTCGCCAAAGTCCGGGCGGGGTGGACCGCATTGACGAAAGCCGAACTGGCGCAACTCCGGGAGACGCTCATGAATCTCTACCGGAGCGAGTCGGAACCATATGCGGAGCTCATTCAAATCGAAACGCTCTTGCCACTGGATCAAGTCATTCTCCATACTCCCGTCTCCATTCCAGCTTTCGTCGACTTTTACAGCGGCATCCATCACGCCAGCAATGTCGGCAAAATGTTCCGCCCCGACCAACCTCCGCTCTTGCCGAACTATCGGCATCTCCCTGTTGGCTACAATGGCCGCGCCTCTAGCGTCGTTGTAAGTGGCACCCCCATTCGCCGACCGAAAGGGCAAACCAAGGCGCCAAACGACGAAAACCCCACCTTTGGCCCGACGAAGGAGATGGACTTCGAGCTGGAGGTCGGTTTTTTCCTTCACAGCGGCAATGCGATGGGCGAGCCCATCGAAATTGAACTTGCAGAAGAACACATTCTCGGCATCGTTCTGGTCAACGACTGGTCTGCGCGCGATGTTCAGAGGTGGGAGTATCAACCGCTTGGACCGTTCCTCGCGAAGAGCTTTGGCACCACCGTTAGCCCGTGGGTCATCGCGCTCGATGCTCTAGAACCATTCCGCGTTTCTGGCCCTGATCAGGAACCAGCAGTGCTTCCCCACCTCAAAGCTTCGACGGTTGGCCACTTTGATATACAGCTTGAAGTGAGCCTCCAGCCAAACGGATCTGAGGAGGCGTCGCTTCTCTGCCAGTCGAACACGAAGCATCTTTACTGGAGCTTTTCACAACAGCTCGCTCACCAGACGTCAAATGGGACGCCCACAGAAGCCGGGGATCTTTACGCCTCGGGCACGATTAGCGGTCCGGATGAAGGCTCGTATGGTTCAATGCTCGAGCTGACTTGGAAGGGCACCAAACCGATTACGATTCAAGGGCAAACTCGAACATTCTTGGAGGACGGTGACACGCTCACTCTCCGCGGTTTTGCGCAAGGCGACGGATACCGGATCGGGTTTGGCGAAGCTAGCGGAACGGTATTACCAGCCTAACCTTGTAACCGGTGAAGCAAACGGCTAATCTGGGTGAGATGAACACGAAGATATCTCTCACCCTTTGTACAATCGCCATCTGTTCGATCGCTCTGCTTGGATGCAAAAAGGAAGGTGCTGTCGTGGACCCGAAGGCGACTCCGGCACCGGGTGCAGCTTTGACCCCTCCCCAAAATACAGTTCCTCCTGGCGCGCAGGCAAACACTGGCGTCGCCCCAATGGGAACGGTAGGCGCTGGTCCAATGACCCCGGTTCAAGGCACTGAAAATCTCGGTGGAGGATCTGGCGGCGGCATCGCCTCGGCAGCAAAAGGGCAGGCTCGAAAGGCTGGAGCTGCGATGAGCGGTGGTTCCGCAGCTCAGATGGGCGGCGGCGACTAAGACCTGACGACGATTTCAGAATCCTTGATAAGCCTTTCCAGATCGATCTTGGCTGCTTCTGCAGCCGAGATGAACTCCGGCAATAGATCGGCTTTGTTTCCCAGCGGATCCTTTTTCCCGGCGGCAAGTTTCACGCGAATCTGTTCGATAAGGAGATCGTGAAACGTTCGCAGGTCCTCTGGGGCTGGCAAGACTTCGAGCCGAATGATCGCGGCCGATCTTTCATCTGCCTGCGGACCACCGCTGTCGAGCATTCGGATCTGCTTTAGAAGTTCTCCGGCGTCCTTAGAGTAGTCGCCGACCGCGACTGGAGGACTAGGTTCTTTGCTCTTAACCGAGTAATCCTCGGCGTCGGCGGTC
>JBBRHU010000166.1:0-7380 GCA_038222255.1 Fimbriimonadales bacterium
CTTACGATTCTTGGAGCAGTTCAAGTCGGAACCTGTTTGGTCGTAATCACGATTAAGGACGCAGGTTAGCGACGATGCGAAAATGGGTCGTCATTTTAGAAGGCGCACTCGGCGACGAGAGTGTTCTAAGAAATCGCTTCAAAGCGCTCGAAGAATCTGGCGACGTCTACCGGCTTTCCCCCTTCCCGCCGCTCGAAACGCCAGAAGCACTCTATCTAGGGATGCACCCCTCAGAAGGGCAGATGTCGCAAGGGCCGCTGACCGTTGCTGGACTCGGCGCCGACCCACCCGATCGCTCAACCCAATTCGCGGTTACTCCTCTAAGCCTCATCGCAAACCAGCTTACGTGGCACCCAGAGGAACCGCTTGCGGTTGAAGAACTCAACACCATCCACAAAGTAGCCGAACGGTTGAATGCCAAGCGGTTCACCTATGTCAAGGGAAAGGGCAGGGAAGGTGGACTGGTCTGGGAGGAACTTCACGGGCTCCAGTGCGAAAGGCCGTCCGAACTTGGCGAGAAAGCTTTGAATGAGGTCCTTCCCGTCGGCGAAAAAGATGAGATCCTTCGCCGGTGGATTGACGATAGCATCAACCTCTTGTTCGAAGAAGACTTCAACCGTCGCCGGATTGATGCCGGAAAAGTGCCGTTTAACGTCCTGTGGCCATGGGGGCCGGGAATGCGGTTCCGGGTTCCTCAGCTCACGATCATGCGCGGCCAGCCTGCGATGGTTATGGGCTCAACTCTAAGGTTGGCTGGGCTTAGCCGACTTGTCGGATATCGTTCCGCCGATCCTGACTCCTTTCCCACCGGAGTCAACACACCGTTCGTGAAGTTCCTCGATCATGGGGCGAAATGGGGGCGAGGAGTGATCGTGTTGAGCGAGCCCGGACAGTTCAGGAGACCTGACCAGTTAGAGCAACTTGATTGGTGGATGGACACCTTCTCTCGAAAGTTCGCGCTCAACTACATCGAAGAAGCGGAGGCCGAAGATGAGCTCCTCGTCGTGGCACTTGGGACGGGTCTTGGGCTTGCGCTGCACTGGCGAAAAGGAGAAAATTTGGGATCAGGACAGCCGTTTGATGAACGAGTCTTAGAGGATCGACGTCTTCCCGTCCGTGACCTTCACGATGTTGTTGACGCTATGCTACGCTGAGGGCACACGGCCATGATCCTCCCATCCATCTTTTTCCCCCTGCTTCTGGCAAGTCAAACGGCGTCTTACAAGACCCCGATGGAAGCCGTCGAGTATTTCCAACTGAAGCGGGCGAAGATCGGGAGCCTCTACCGAGTACCAACTCCCAATAAGGCCGATCTCGACTCGGCTGCGTCGCAGCTGGACGAAGAGTTCAAACTTTGGCAATCCCCGGCGATGCAGTATTGGGCTCGAGGAGAGATGCGATTGCTCATCAAGGGCCGAGAACTCGCAGCGGATCGGGCGATAGTGGCGGCCAAATCGGGCAAGAAGGATGAGCTTGTCCAATGGATTCAGATTGCCACTGAGCAGGGAAGTGGTTCTCTACTCGCCGACGTGTTAGAACGTGAACCATCGATGAGCGTGCTCGTAAGCGAGCCAACCGTCCGCCGTTCACTCAACAGAATGCGAGCAGTCTCCGCGTGGTCGGCTGGGCTCGATTTCACCACGCCGCCTAAGGATCTATATTCGGGCGAAGAAAAGATCGTCGCCCTCGCGGTCGTTTGGAAGCACATCGACGTCCACTTCCCATTTGCATCTCGCATCACAGATTGGAACAAGTCTTTCGTCGACGCGATTGGGAAGGTCGGAGCTGCCAAAAACACATTTGAAGTCTTTACCGAGCTCCAGAAGTTTGCCGCAACTCGACAGGACGGCCTAACGTTCGTGACCATGCCTTACGAGTCCGCCCAGCAGTTTGAAGCCCGAGCCGTTATCACGACCCGGCTCGTGGAGGACCAAGTTTTGGTAGCAGATATTGATCGGGCTGTGGCGAGCCTGCCAATCCAGATCGGCGACGAAGTCTTGAGCGTAGATGGGATGCCAGTTCGGAACTTTGCCGAGCTCACGCGCAGACCGACTGTTTCGGCTTCCACTCCACAAGGACTTGCCGAAACTCTCTTTGGCCCGCACCTGCTGGCAGGTGAATTAGGAAAACCGTTCCGTGTCGTCGTTCGGCACGCAGGCGGAAAAACGGAAGAGGTTAGCCTAAACCGAGTACTCCCGGACCTCAAAGGAGCCCAGTCGCCGCTCGAAGTATTCAAGACAAAGGAGAACCACGTTGTTCTTCAACTCAAGAGCCTCGACAGCCTTTCGGTCGTCCAGGCATTAGAGGCGAACGACAAGATCATCTCCGAGGCGAAGGGCATCATCCTCGATCTGAGGGAGTGCAAGGGCGGCTTGCGGATTGCGGCTCAGGCTCTCTCCCAAAGGTTCATGCCTGCACCGTTCCAGTGGCTCCACGAGTCCACCCGGTTGACCAACTCTTCGTATATGGCGAGGGGCGTTGAGTGGGGTGAGGTCACTCTCGAACCTGACGCGGTAGCGGTGGTCGAGAAGGGTTACACAAAACAGCCGATGATCGTACTCACGTCGGCACGGACCAGCGGCCCGGCGGAAGAACTCGCAGAGATTTTAGGCAGTTCAAAGCGCGCGACTCTCTTGGGCCAAGCCACTGCCGGAATGGCGGGACTATCATTCAGAACCACCATTCCTGGGGGTGGAAGCGTCTCGGTCTTGGCGACGAAGGTGCTACGAGCAGACGGGCAGCCGATCAACGGATTCGGAGTCGTGCCCTCTGTCGTCGTGAACGAAACACTTTCGGGCTTTCGTTCACGAATCGACGAGGGAATCGATGCAGCACTGAAGCTACTTTCAGGCAAGTAGTCGCTTACTTATCCTTCTTCGGGAAAGGCGGCAAGACCGGGCGATTCACTGGATTGCGTTTGAGTTCCTCAAGCAGAAGCTGAATCGCCTTGTCGAGTTGAGGGTCTTCACCCCGAAGCACTGCCGCGGGGTCTTGATCGACCTCGTGTGTGGGCGTCGCCCCGACTCCCTCGATCAGCCACTTTCCGTCGGCGAACGAGGCATAGTTCGGAATATACACCTGACCACCGTCAACCAGCCTATATCCACCACCGCTGCCGACTTCGCCACCCCCGGTCCGCTTTCCAACTACAGGACCGAGCTTCATCTTCTTCCAGATTTCAATGAACAGCTCGCCGTCGGAAAAGTTGTGTTCGTTGCATATCGCAACCGAATGGCCGATGTTCGCCCAGTTTTCGCGAGTCCAGAAGTTGCCATTTCGAGGCTGCCACCATGCCTGTGGTTTGGCCCGGATGACCTCTAGGAGCAGCGACGAGATGTAGCCGCCACCGTTGTAGCGAGTGTCGTAGACCATTCCCTTTTTGTAAGTGTTGCCCAGCTGGAACTTTGTGAAGCTCACCATCCCCTCGTCACCCATATCGGGGATGTGAACGTATCCAAGGTCGGATCCAGCCTTGGCGATGACATAGTTCCTTCGGCTTCGCACCCAATCTTGATAGCGAAGCTGGTCCTCAGTGCCGAGCAACCTCACCTGGACCGTTCTTGCCCCGATGCTTGAGGGGGTCGAGTTCACCGTAACGGATATGATCTGGCCGGCTTGGCCAACAAAGCAAGACTGAATGTCTTGGTCCGCGCTGAGCGGCTGCCCTCCGACCGCGACGATATACTCACCCTCCTTCACGTTGATGCCAGGTTCCAAAAGTGGAGACCGAAGTGCGACGGAGAACTCATCGCCGCGAAGGAGTCGCTTGATTTTTACTGCAGCTGAATTTGGGACCGCCTCATAATCGGCACCTAAAAAGCCCATTCCGACCGGAGCGACACCACCGCTAGGGTCGGTGATATAAGCATGTCCGCAGTTCAGTTCGCTAACCAAATCCTTTTGCAACCTGGCGAGGTCTGACCGGTCGCCCACCCGGGCGAGTCGAGGCTCATACTTCTTCCAGACTGCATTCCAATCAACTCCGTGCAAACCTGGATCGTAAAAGAAGTCGCGAGCGACCCGCCAAGTCTCCTTTAGGATTTGCTTCCACTCTTGCTTCGGATCGACGGTGATTAGGTAGTTCCCCATCGGCACTGGAACCGGAGCAGGGGCTGCTCCGACTTCGTAAACGAGGAAGGTCCGACCCGACGTAAGCAGGAGCTTCTTGCCATCCGGAGTCTTTTCCGCGATACCTACGCCGGGCGCCACTGGGGCCACCTTCTTCGTTTCAAAGTCGAACAACACTAGCTCAGGCGTCGCCGTTCCCGCAGAATCAGCGGCATTCGGCACTCGGACAACCGCAATCTTGCCCGCAACTGCGGCCAAGTCGGTGTAGTTCGCAGCTGGTAGCGGGATCTCGATAATCCGATTTGTTATATCTTCGAGATCAATCTTTATCTTTGCATCAGGCTTGATCTTTGCATCCGGTTCGTCGTCGATCTTCGGAAGAAATGGCGACGGAGTGGCGGGGTCGAGCGCGACGATGTAGGCACGAGTCGGATTGAGGAAGGCTGGCTTGTTGTTGAAAGCACTATCAGACATCGCCAGGTGGGTGTCAGCAAGGTACGCAAGATATTTCCCGTCAGGAGTGAACGAGGGGTTCTTTGCGTTTAGGACTGAGCTTGTGAGTTGGATCTTTTTGCCCGTTTCCGTGTCGTACACAAAGATAACCTGCTGCCAGTTCTCGACCGCAGCATGAAAGGCGAGTAAGCGACCGTTCGGGCTGAACTCAGCACGGGTGGCGTACGAGTCGTAACTTGCGTTCCCTGGCGTTTCATGGACGAGCTTATGCGTACCCGTCGCGGTGTCTATCCAAAAGAATCGGCCCTGGCGATCGGTCAGAACCAGCGATTTACCGGTGGGAGACCAGCCTAAGGTGAACGCGTTGAAAATCGGGAGGTTCGTGAGCTGCTTCGCGGGTCCTCCGGATGCGGACGAAATCCAAACTTGATTCTCGCCGGACCGGTCGCTTATGTAGGCAATGGACTTACCGTCAGGTGCCCAACTCGGGAGCGACGCTCTCGCGCCGGGAGTAGCGTCGATGACGCGCATATCGCCTGAAAGAGCGGGAACTGTGAGAAGCTGCCCTCGAGCAATTATCGCCAGTCTTTTCCCGGTCGGTCCGAGGGCGGCGGATTCCCTCACTGCGTCAACCGCGAGTCGGCGGGGGCGAGAGGCGACGAAATCAGAGCCAAAAGTGAAGGTCAGCGGCCTCGCTACGCCTGTCTTCGCGTCGTAAAGTCCGAGGCCCGCGCCGAGCTGAAAGACAACTTTGTCGCCATCGGAACTCGGATACCGAACAACCTCCGAAAAGTGAGTGACAGGGAGATGCTTGTCCGTCGAAACATTATATCGGTAGAGGTTCATCGGCCCGGAGTCTTCGGCGACGAAGAAGATATCGCCTTTGCACCATGTCGGAGTTGTCGCGATTCCTTTGAGTTCGACCAGCTTCTTAAAGTTGCCCTTTAGGTCCGTTGACCAGATCTGGTCGGTTCCGCCAGCTTGGTAGCGGAACCAGTTCGCCCACTCCATGCTCGTCGGAACGAAAGCCATTTGGCCAGATTTGGAGAAGCTCCCAAACTCTGCGGTTGGGATCGGGAGTTGTTGTGCAAGTCCGCCGTTGCGAGGAACTGACCACAGGTGCCGAACACGACCCACGGGAGAATTCCGCGTCGAGCGATAGATTACTCGGTATCCGTCGGGAGTCCAGCCCTGGACTTGAGCCGCAGTTGAATCGTAGGTGAGTCGTTTAGGAGCTCCACCTGTCGCTGGGATGACATAGACTTCGGTAGAGCCTTCATACTGCGCGGTAAAGGCAATCGTCGACCCATCGGGGGAGAACTTCGCGTTCGTCTCCACCCCTCGATCACTCGTCAGCCTTCTCGCGGCGCCAGTGGACAAAGATCCGATCCACAGATCGCCTTCGGCGGTGAAGACAACTTCATCTCCGTGGACGTCGGGTTTGGTGAGGGTGGGTGTCTGCGCCACGACTCGCACCGCGAGTCCAGAGACCATCAGAAGGACCGGAAGAGTGGATGACCGAAGGATCATGCCCCATGATATCCGATGGGGCATGACCGACTAGATGCATTCTTACGCGGGTTCGTTTTCGAGCACGCTGAACGCTCCGACAGCGATTGCAGCGCCGACGAGCGGGCCAACGATATAGAGCATCGCCAGATCCGTTGGGAAGCCGTCTTTGATTCCAGCAAGCATTGGACCGAGTCCAACGGCCGGGTTAAATGCTCCACCAGAAATGCCACCGAAAGCGGCCGCACTTACGAACAGCGCACAGCCAATGGCCAAGCCATAGACTTTGTTTCCATCGAGTTTCTTTGCCGTAGCCACCGAGTGGACGACAATCACCAGGATGAAAGTGCCAATAATTTCGGCGACGTAGTGGGCGACGTTGTTCGAGCTTCCCTGTGGGGGAGCGACTCTGAACGATGCCTGATTGGCGTAGTTGAAGAGGAACGCCGCAAATGTGCCGCCCAGTAGCTGGCTAATCACATAGAGCCCAAAATCTGCTGGCGAGAGCTTGCCGCGTATGAGGAACGAGAAACTAACCGCAGGGTTATAGTGGCCGCCCGAAACGTGGCCGCCAACGTAGACAGCTACTCCAAGGGCTAAACCGATCGCTAACGCCGCCAGTGCTTTGGCACCGGAGTCGGCTGTAGCACCCGCGATTGCGGATACGAGAATAAATGTGCCTACAAACTCGGCAAGTCCTTTCCTAAACATTTTGTTCTAACCTCAAACGAACGAGAGTATCCAGCAATTTTGCGGCCACTCAGGCGGGTATCTCACTTTCTGAACTAAACACAATCCTACAACTTTCTGTAAATTGATGGAACCCGCAGGATGTTAAAGGTGAGTCAGGGGCAGATGGCCCGACTGAGGAGTCTACCTCCGGTACTCTTTTGCCATGTCCCTACGGAACGCGAAGATCGGCCCGAATGCTCCTCACACTTTCAACACGGTAATCGAAATTCCACGTGGGAGCACGAACAAATACGAAGTGGACCAAGAAACTGGCCTCATCGTTCTCGACCGAGTTCTCTACTCGCCGTTGTTCTATCCGTTCGACTACGGTTATATTCCAGAGACTCTTTATCTTGATGGAGACCCCATCGACGTTCTCGTCCTTGTCTCACACCCAACCTTCCCTGGCTGCATCGTCGAAGTGAGCCCAATTGGCATTCTAGAAATGCGCGATGAGAAGGGACCTGACGAAAAGGTCTTGTGCGTTGCGAAGAAGGACCCGCGATTTGGCTACCGAACGGATCTTCATCAGCTCAACGAGCACACACAGAAGGAGATCATCCACTTCTTCGAAGTTTATAAAGACCTCGAAGAGAAGTCGGTTGATGTTGTTGGTTG
>JBBRHU010000167.1:0-7347 GCA_038222255.1 Fimbriimonadales bacterium
TGACACAATAGGAAGGTCTTGGATCGGGTTGAGCAAGGGCAGTTGGAGTTTGGGATGCAAAACGCAGTCATAAAAGTCATAGGCGTCGGTGGCGGAGGGTCAAATGCTGTCGAGCGGATGATTCAAAGCGGAATTCGTGGAGTCGAATTTATCGCAATGAATACCGACATTCAGGTGCTTGACACAAG
The DNA here is from genome assembly GCA_038222255.1 of Fimbriimonadales bacterium. Taxonomy (GTDB): domain Bacteria; phylum Armatimonadota; class Fimbriimonadia; order Fimbriimonadales; family Fimbriimonadaceae; genus Fimbriimonas. The sequence goes on from JBBRHU010000167.1 coordinate 189, forward strand.
CCCCGCGACAAAGAAGGTTCAGCTTGGCTCGAACCTGACTCGCGGTCTTGGTGCAGGTGGAAATCCTGAGGTTGGCAAAGCTGCGGCTGAAGAGTCGAAAGCAGAGATTCGCAAAGTTGTTGAGGGCGCAGACATGGTCTTCGTCACCTGCGGCATGGGTGGCGGAACCGGAACCGGTGCAGCCCCAGTCATTGCAGATCTAGCCCGTGAGGTCGGTGCACTCACCGTGGCAGTCGTCACGCGGCCATTCGCATTCGAGGGACCTCGACGATCGCGACTTGCGGAGCAAGGAATTACTTCGCTCATGGGTCGAGTTGATACGATCATCACGATTCCGAATGACAAGCTTTTGAGCGTGGTTGAGAGAAAGACCACCCTCGTTGATGCCTTCCGAGTCGCGGACGATGTGCTTCGACAAGGCGTTCAGGGAATCAGCGACATCATCACGATTCCTGGACAGATCAACGTTGACTTCGCTGACGTCCGTGCTGTCATGCAGAACGCAGGTCCAGCCCTGATGGGGATTGGATATGGCGTCGGCGATCAGCGCGCGCTACAGGCCGCGCAGTCGGCAACCAACTCACCATTGCTTGAGCAGACCATTCACGGCGCCAAGGGCTTGCTCGTCAACTTGACTTCTTCCGAAGATCTCACGCTTGCCGAAGCGAGCGAAGCGATGAATTACATCCAATCGCTGTGCGACTCCGACGAGGCGAATATCTTCTTCGGCACGGTGGTCGATCCTTCGATGGAGGGCACGGTTCGCGTTACCGTCTTGGCGACGGGGTTTAATCCTTACTCAGCAGAAGGACGACGCGCTGCTGAAGCGACGTTAACACAGCCACAAACGTCGACAATTCAACCGATCTCTTCCAGCGCAGACGTGGTCAGCGCAGCTCGTGATCGAGTGTCGGTGAATCGAAACCCATCGACACTGGACCCATCAGCTGTCTTCGACGAGACCGATCTCGACATTCCCGCGTTCATTCGCGAGAATCGCAATCGCAAGAGCTAAGTCCCGAGTTCAAAAGTTAATATGCCGGTAGTGTCGTAGACATTACCGGCATGTTTCGTTTTTGGTTGAACCTCCGCTCTGCCCTCATCAGTCTTCGTGAGCAGCGATCTCGCTCAATTCTGAGTGCGTTGGGGATCATGGTTGCCACCACCGCAATCGTGTTGCTCGTCAGCATCGCGACAGGAGTTCGAGCCGATGTAACCACCCAGGTGAAGGACATCGGCATCAACGTGCTCATTGTCATTCCGGGCCGGATTGAGGAGGGAACATTCAACCCCAATCTCGGTGGTGTGAGCTATCTCAAAGAAAAGGACGCTCGACGCCTCGAAGGCGTGAAAGGTGTCGTTCGGGTCACGCCGTGGACATTCGTCGGCGGTGGAATTCGACGAGGCGAAAAAGTGGCGAACTCCATCCTTGGCGCGTGCGAGGCAAACTGGTTCCAAATGCACGTGGTGAAGCTGCGAAGTGGTCGAGTCTTCACGGTCAAAGACGAGCATTCGGACGTCTGCGTTATCGGTTCTATTGCGCAGGAAGCGATGTTTGGCAAAGAAGAGGCCGTCGGCAAAAAAGTGACGATCAATGCCCGTGACTACACAGTCATCGGCGTTACCGAGGACAAGAAGTCCGAGCAAAGCCTCTTTTCGATGGGGAGCTTTCAGAACTTGGTTTACATCCCCTACCCGAGATTGCTAGAGCTCGATCCGGAAACCCAGACCCATCGTGTAATGATCCAGATTGAGCCCGAAGCTGAACCCCGTGCTCTCATCAAGTCGCTTGAGCAGGTCCTGGGCGAACGGCTCGATCGTCAGCAGTATCAGGTTTTGACGCAGGAGGACTTGCTTGGCCTTGTGTACAAGCTGATGGGAATCCTCACCTGGCTTCTCACCGGGCTCACCTCGATTGCTCTGTTTGTTGGCGGAGTCGGCATCATGACGGTGATGTTGATGTCGGTCGGAGAGCGCGCGAAGGAGATTGGAATTCGAAAGACCACTGGAGCACGCCGCCTGGACATCTTCATCCAGTTCCTCTGCGAATCGGTTTTGCTCTCACTAAGCGGTGGCGCGGTCGGGTTTGTTTTCAGCTACGGCGTGTGCTTGTTGCTCTACAACTTCACGCCGGTCAAGCCGATGGTGACGGTTCCGATTACCGTTCTCTCGTTTTCGGTCAGCATGGTTGTCGGCGCAACGTTTGGGTTGATTCCCGCGATGCGAGCCGCCAAACAAGATCCGATTGTCGCACTAAGGCACGAATAGGCAATTGATACTCGTGTGCCCGCTCGTTTTCCCACTGGGCATCGTTATGGATTGTGGTTCCAAAGACACCGACCCGAACGCAAAGGTGGATACCCCCGGATACTACAACGGCCCCATGAACGCTAAGGGCGACAAGGGATCGACCGACGCCGGTGAGAAGTAATGAAAAAGCCTCGCGAACTCTCGCGAGGCTTTTCGAATTATTGGAGGTGCCGGGCGGATTCGAACCGCCGAATAACGGTTTTGCAGACCGTCCCCTTGGGCCACTTGGGCACGGCACCCGGTGTGGTGGAAAATATGTTACTCCAAAAATCGGAATCTCCCGAGGATTAGTGCCCGTCACGAACGATTAAATCGCGAGTTCGACTGGCAGGCATCTTATCGTTCGTCGGCAAGATTCAGCAGCAGGCTCGTGCGCCAAATCGATTTGAACTGAACCCAGAAGACGTTTCAAAGGCTCAACGCATCATAATAGCGTTAACTATGGATCCCATTCGGATTGGAATCATTGGCTGTGGTCAGATCGCCCAGCAGCACATGCGCACCTACAAGTCGGTGCATGGCGCCACGATGGTCGCTTGCTGCGACTTGAACGAGGCTGCGGCACAGAAGAGCTCACAGGAATTTGGAATACCGAACGTGTATTCCGACCTCCACCAAATGCTGGATCGAGATGACATTGACGCAGTTGACGTGTGCCTCCATAACAATTTCCACATGACGGCAACCGTCGCTGCGCTGAAAAAAGGCAAGCACGTTTACTGCGAAAAGCCGATGGCGGGAAGCTATCGCGATGCGGCAACGATGCTCGAAACGGCGAAGCAGGTTGGCAAGCATCTCCACATTCAGCTTTCGACAATCTACGCGGACGAGACCCAGGCGGCGCACGAATTGCTTCGGCTTGGTGAACTCGGAGAGGTCTACCACGCTCGGTCGACAGGACACCGACGACGCGGACGTCCTTACGTTGACGGTTACGGCACCCCCACCTTCGTTCAGAAGCGCAATTCCGCTGGTGGCGCACTGTACGACATGGGTGTCTATCACATCGCTCGGATGCTCTACCTGCTCGACAACCCGAACGTAGCTCGAATTAGCGGCAAGACGTACCAGAAGCTAGACATGGACGCTGGTCGACGCGAAGTGTCGGGATACGATGTTGAAGAACTTGGCCTCGGCTTCATTCGATTTGAGGGTGACAAGACGCTCGACATCATCGAAGCTTGGGCAATGAATACTGGTTCCATGCCGGGAACTTGTCTGCTCGGTTCAAAGGGTGGCGTTAGCCTCAGCCCATTTGGATTCTTCAAGAGCTATGGCGACCTCGACATCGATGCGACGGCGAACCTCGGCGCGGCAAACTTCCGTTGGAACAGCCTCCGTGGTCACGGCGAGCTTTACGGCAATTCTCAGGCTCACTGGGTTGCCGCACTCCACGGCAAGGTTAGTTTGATTCCAACCGCCGAGATCGCGCTGAACACGATGCTGATCTCAGAAGGAATCTACTTGAGTAACGCTCGAAACCAAGAGGTTTCCGCCGACGAGGTTCGTGCGCACTCGGTTTCGACCGCAATTCCGGTTTAGTGTTCGCTCTTCCCTCGCCTCCGGGCGAGGGAACCTTAACCTTCCCAGTTCACGTCAAGTGATGTATAACCTAAGTTGAGGAAACAATGATCCCAGATCCAAACTCGGCCTCTTTATCGAGCGCCTTCTCTATGCAGAAGCGTAGGAATGTGATCGTTTTCTCAATCGTTCTTGGCCTAGCCCTCGTCGGGGTTGTCGTCTATGCGATGAAGGCTACCGGCGTAGTTGGCGCAAGCGCGAACGTCGCTTCTGGCAAATCCCTACAGGCTCAAGGAGCAACTCCCGACGCGAGGATGCTTCAAGCTCAAGGTTCCAACGCACAATCGGTGCTTGCGATGCCCGGTCAGTCTCAAGGTCAGGTCCTCCAACAAGGCGCCCAGCTGCCTCCGGGAATGCCCGCAGATATCCTGGCTTATCTAAAGCACGTCGAGAAATGTGAAAGCATGAAGGGCGAAGTCGCAAGACAGCAACTAGCGCAACTGGCGATTCTTCAGACAAAGGCTGGCACTTTTGGGGCCGGAATGGGGATGGAGGACATGATCAACCAGATTGACGACAAGAATGATAAAGATCCCCGCGACTATATCAAGGAGGAGGCAAAGCACATCCCGGTGGATTGGAATGCTCTCTCTCGATATTTCCGGTCGGTTCGTCCCCCGCGAGAGTGCGAGAAGCTAGCTCTCAATTTTGAGCATGCCACTGGCGAACTCTCCGGCGTCTACACCGACATCATTGAGACTGTCAACGCCTCTTTCAGCAACACCTCGAACCCGCAAGAAGCAATCGCAAAATTGCAGGGAATCAAGTCGAACCACAGAACCGATATCGACGACCAGTATTTGGCAGCCGATAAGGAAGTTGCGGTTATCTGCAATCGGTATAACGTTCGCAAGTGGTTCTCGATCGCCCCAGACGTCAATCTTGGCGGCGTCCTCGGTGCTCAGAAGTAGTCAGCGGTGGAGTCTCTAGCACTTCAAGAACTTGAGCGGCTTTGGTCGCTCTTTCCGCTTAAGAAGAAACCGGTGGTTGTTTGGCGAGGCTACCGAGTCTCGGCAGGGATGGCCTACCTCCGGACGTATCATATTGGACTCTCTAACCGTGTGCTTCAAGATGAAGCCGCCATGCTTGAAACGCTCCGCCACGAATACGCTCACCTAATGGCGTATGACCGGCACGGTCCTCGCGCCGCCGGACATGGTGAACCTTGGAAGCAAGCGATGCGTGAACTCGGCTTGCAACCCACTGTCCGGCATAAACTTCCGGTAGAACGCAATACTCCCCGGCAAAGAGTGATATACATCTGCGTGAGGTGTGGACTAGAGTTCCATCGGACTCGGCGGCTCACAAAGGGGCGCAAGTACATGCACGCAAAGTGTGGTGGTGGCCTGAAGCTCAAAGGCGTCGAATCGCTAACTCCTGCCTCTCCAGACTCGTAGTGTCGGGTACCAGTGCTAGAACCTGGTTACGCAGATGTGGATTGCTTCAGCCGAACATAGCCGAGCCCTAGATCGCAGAACAAGCGACTTTTATGGGATTCCTGCCAGGGTGCTCATGGAGCGTGCAGGGCTGGCAGTCTTCCAGGCAGTCCGAGATCTCCTCCCCAATGAAGGAAAGCTCACAATTTGCTGTGGAAAGGGCAACAACGGCGGAGACGGCTTTGTTGTTGCTCGCCTAGCCCAAGAGGTCGGCTACCACGTCGAGTGCCTAGTTTCAACCGACGAGTTCGCGCTGACAAATACCGCCTGTGAACAGATGCAAGTGGCGCGAGCACAAGGCGTCCCGATGGTCTTTTGTGATGACGCGCGCTGGATAAAGCGGCTCGAGAGCCTAGGAACCCGGGATCTGATCGTCGATGCTCTCCTTGGCACTGGGGCGAAGCAAGAGGTGAAGGGAACCGTATTGACAATGATTAGCCTCATCAACCGCTCCGGCGTACCCGTCGTCGCCGTTGATGTCCCTAGCGGTATTGATTGCGATACAGGAGAGGAGTTGGGTGAGAGCGTCTGGGCACTTCGAACCGTCACCTTTGGACTGCCGAAGCCGTTTCTCTTTCAAGGGCTTGGTCTAGAACATGCCGGCTATTGGACGGTTTCAGAGATCGGGATTCCGAGCGTGCTCTTGCAAGAAGCAACCCAGGCGCGACTGGTCGCAAGAGATTGGGTCGCGAATCTTTTGCCAGAGCGGCTACGGGCTAGTCATAAGAACGAAAACGGCCACCTCTTGATCGTTGCCGGAAGTGACCGAATGCGTGGTGCCGCAATCATGGCGGCTCGGTCTGCATTCAGGAGCGGCGTCGGATTGGTTACAGTAGCAAGCACGGACAAGGTTTGCGATGCCGTCGCGGCCAATGTCCCTGAGGCTCTCCTACTGCCGCTTCACACCGTCGATGGCGTGATTTCGCCCGACAATCTGGAAGCAATTCTCAGTGCAGGAGACCGATGCCACGCAGCAGTATTTGGACCAGGGATCTCGACGACTGCGCCGGTAGTAGATCTGCTCGCTCGCATTTGGGAATCGTGGACAAAGCCGTGCGTTATCGATGCAGACGCTATCACGATCGCGAGTCAGGGTGTGCCTTTACCAATTTCGGACTGCGTCTTGACTCCTCATCCGGGGGAGATGGGCAGGCTGCTTCACTCGAGCGTCGCGGAGGTTCAATGCGACCGCTTTACTGCAGTCACCCAGGCAGTTTACGCTTTGGAAAGGACGGTTCTGCTTAAGGGGCCTTACACGATTGTTGGAGAACCCGACACCCCAATGATGGTGAACCATACCGGCAACCCTGGACTGGCGTCTGCGGGAATGGGCGACGTCCTTTCTGGCGTCATTGGAACTTTGCTCGCTCAAGACCTGCCAAGTTACGACGCAGCCTGCTGTGGCATGTTTTGGCACGGCCTCGCTGGGGACCTCTGCGCAGAAGAAATTGGTCCAATCGGCTACTCGGCGATGGACGTTGCGAACGCTTTACCGAAGGCACGCGCTAGAATGGTTTCAGCGTGCGATCAAAACTTGGATTAGTATTTCTACTGCTGGCGGCTCTCCTAACTGGGGCGTCCGCACAGTCAGCACGGCTCTCGTTCGGGGCAGACGGCGACCACGACGTCTGGGTTGCCTTTGGTCTCCCGATGGAACCTCCCACGGTAAGTGTCAAGACAAAAGGCTCTGAAACGGAAATTGACCTTTCCGGGAAGCAGGAGAACGCCTCAGTCTTTGTACTAGACCGCAAGACCGGAAACCTCGCATCGAAGCAAGTGAAGGAAGTGAGACCGGGATGGACTCTTAAACCGGCCGACTTCATTGATATCGG
>JBBRHU010000168.1:0-7338 GCA_038222255.1 Fimbriimonadales bacterium
GGGCAAGCAAGGTGGAGTATTGAAAACGAACCGAAGGCTAGCCACGCCGAAATCATTGAACTCCTGACTCGAGCTGGCGCACCGTAATGGAAATCAGTGGCGCCGGGCGGCAGCTGAGTCGGTAATCACATCGTAGTCTCGGAACGAGCCGGGAACCGCTAGGTGTTTCACGTGACTCAGATTTGATCGGATGATCTGCTTCGCGCCAACATCCCCATCAAGACGGAGCAAATCAGTTCTGTAGGCTGGGCCGATGACGATAGGATGCCCAAACTCGCCCTCAGAATCTGCGTACATCGGCACAACGATATCGTCGTCTGCCAGCATCATCTTCGTCAACTGAAGGACAACTAAAGGCTGGAGTTCGGGCATATCGGCATGCGCGACCAAGACTGCACTGGAAGCTTCGCTCGCCGAGACCCCACAGGCAAGGCTCGTGCCCATGCCATCGGCAAACTGTGGATTGAATACTGTTCGACAGCCCACAGCCGCCCCAACGAGCTCGGCCTCGTGACCCAGAACAACAAGCGGGTCGAGTCCTGCTTGTTGGATCGCGTCCACGACCCAGCAGACCATTGGACGCCCGTGCCAATCGACGAGCATTTTATTGACTGCGCCCATGCGGCGGGATATACCCGCCGCTAGGACGATTGCTTCGACCCTCACGAGAGACGGATCGGGAAGGCGCGAACGGGCTGGCCGGTCGCATTGTGAACGGCATTGGCGACCGCAGCTGGAACGCCAGGATAGCCGACCTCTCCCATGCCGCCAGGACGATCTCCACCCTGGATGAGGTGGACCTCGATCTTCGGTGCCTCGGCCATCGTGCACCACTCAAAGTCTGTGTAGCTCGTCTGATCGATCTGGCCGTTGGTGACGGTGATCTCAGATTTAAGCGCCGTCGAAATACCGTCAATACAAGCACCTTGCATCTGAGCTTCGACACCACTCACGTTGATCGCCTGACCACAGTCGACCGCGCAAATGACGCGCTCAACCTTGATCTTCTTGTCCTTAACACTCACTTCCACCACGTGGGCTGCGAATGAGCCGTAGCCTTGGAAGCAAGCAACACCGCGACCCCAACCTGCAGGGAGCGGCTTTGACCAATTGGATTTTTCGACCGCGAGTTCCAGAACTTTGATCAGTCGCTGGTTTCGCAAATGACTCTTTCGGAACGCGACGGGATCGACGCCTGCCGCAATCGCGAGCTCGTTCATGAAGACTTCGTTCGCCACGGTGGACTGCGAGTGATCAACCGATCTCCACGCACCGGTCGGAACTGGCGATTGACCTGCGCCCTGAGCCATCCCTGCGTCGTCGATAGCGTAAGCAATATCAGCGTTCCCGAAGTTGCTTGCCTTTCGTGCACCACGACCGGCCTTGATGAACTGGTGGCTCCAGGCGAGAGCCTTGCCATCCTTTACCGCACCTCGGAGCGCATGATGGCTCATCGGTCGGTAATTGTCGTTCTTCATGTCGTCGTCTCGGCTCCAGATGAGTTTCACTGGCTTCTTGATTTGCTTGGAAATCTGGACGGCCTCAGCAACATAGTCGTTGGAAAGCCGCCGTCCGAATCCGCCACCAATCAACGTGACATTCACAACGACCTTGTCGGCGGGTAGGTTCAGGGCTCGCATGACTTGGTTCTGGGCACCATCGGCTTGCTGCGTCGGCGTCCAAATCGTTGCTGAGTCGTCACGGACGTCCGCAACGGCATTCATGGGCTCCATCGTCGCGTGAGCAAGGAACGGGAAGTCGTATGTGGCGTTGACGACTTTCGAACCTGCAGGCATTTCCTTGTGGTCACCGACGGCTTCGAGGAGGCCTGCCCGAATCGCCTTGGTGTTTGCAGATTTGTTCGGCTCTTCCCATTCCACCACGAGCGCCTTTCGACCTTTGAGAGCGGCCCAGGTGTTCTTTCCGATCACTGCCACACCGCTTGACATTTGGATCACATCAAGCACGCCTTCGACCTTTCTCGTTGCTTTATCGTCGAACGACTTTACACTCGCACCAAGAGACGGGCGTCGGGAGATCGCGGCGAAAACCATTCCTTCGACCGAGATATCCAGTCCATATTTGGCCTTTCCGGTCACGACGTCTTTGTTGTCAACCCGCTTGTTTCGCTTGCCGATCAGCTTGAATTCGCTCGGAGACTTTAGCTTGACTTCGCCGGTTGGGACGGGCATTGTGGACGCGACCTCGGCAAGCTTGCCGTAGTCGAGCGACTTTTTGGTCGCATCGTGGAAAACCTTGCCATTCTCAGTTCGGCAAGTCGACGGATCTACGCCCCAGGTCTTGGCAGCGGCAGCTACCAGCATCATCCGAGCAGAGCCGCCGAATTCGCGGAGTCGCTGGTTCATGCTCATGATCGTCTGGCTTCCGCCGACGCCTTGGCCACCGTACTTCTTTGAGTCGGCTTGAGCCTGAACGACTACGACCTTGCTCCAGTCGGCATCAAGCTCTTCGGCGATCAGAACCGCAAATGCCGTTCGGACGCCCTGGCCCATGTCGGATTTGCTTGCAGTGATGCGAACGGTGCCGTTCGATTCGATTTCAACAAAGGCGTTGGCGACGAAGCCAGGCCCTAGGGGTTCGGTTTCGGTTGGCTTCGAACCTGTTTTCGTGTCGAATGTGCAGCCCAAAACGAACGCTGCACTGCCCGCACCTATGACCTGCAAAAACGATCGTCGAGTTAGTTCGCTCATCGCGCACCTGCCTTTGCTGCCATGTGGATGGCTTCCTTTATTCTCTGATAGGTCCCGCAGCGACAGATATGTCCATCCATCGCCTCGTCAATTTGGGCATCCGTCGGTACTGGATGCTGCTTCATGAGCGCAGCCGCTCCCATGATCTGCCCGACTTGGCAAAAACCACACTGAGGAACGTCATGCTCGACCCATGCTTTCTGCAGCGGGTGATTTCCGTCTGCGGAGAGACCCTCGATGGTTACAATCTTTGCCGACCCGAGTTCGGAGACTGGCAACTGACAACTCCGTGCCTCTTGGCCATCTTTGAGAACCGTGCAGGCTCCACAAGAGCCGACGCCGCAGCCATACTTTGAGCCTGTAAGGCCCATCAGGTCTCGCAGGACCCACAGCAGAGGCATGTCAGAATCTGCCTCCACCGACTTAATTTTGCCGTTAATATTGAGCTTGTAGAGTGCCATGGAAAATCGTCGCCTCTGCCCTCATTCTAGCTTGAGTTTGGCCAGCTTGTGACGATTTTCGATGGCGGATCAGGCTAGCCCTTCGGAATACTCGAGGCAATGAACTCCGCGACTTCCTTTTGCAGCTTGGTGAGGCACTTCTCGTCGATGTACATCATGTGTCCAGCTTCGTAATATTCAGTCCGAATATTTGCTCTTAGCGATGCATCGACACCGAGGTGGGCGACCGTGTGTTCCGTCGCCCAATATGGGGTGGCGAGGTCAAAGTAGCCCGATGCAATGAAGACCTTCATGTACGGATTCTTCGAGAGTGCCATGCGGAGTGCTTCCGACGTATCGGGGTGTCCGGCTCCGGCATCGCCATAGCTCCAGTTCTTCCAAAGTTCGCCTGGATTGAAAACGAAGTAGGGCACGTCCGTCTTCCAGCCAAGCGTTCGACCGAGGTAGTCGTTGATGGCGGTCGTGTAGGGCGGCATCAACAGTGTCATCGCCGGGTCGTGCTCGGGCATCGCGGTATTTGCAACGCTGTCGATCCCGACAAATCGGCTGTCAAGGCGACCAACGGTTCGGCGCTTTGATCTCAACAGCTCTTTGCAGAAATGGTGGATGTTCAGGCGAAGATCCGTCTGGTCGATGTAGTCGGCAGAAACACCAGTGAGTCTAGATAGCTTGGTTGCAATCCTTTTTCGTTCGACCGGAGTCAGCCGGTCTCCCTTCGAAAGTGCCACCGGGTAATCCGAACTTGCAAACTCCTCCGACTCCTTGAGAGCTTCGGCGAGGGTCGGAATTTTCAGCATTCCGTGGTAGAAGGCGGTCGCGGTGTAGGTCGGTAATAACACTTGATAGGGCAGGTCGTTCCCCTTGTTGAACCTCGCTGTCTGGAAGTTGAGGATCGAAGACACGAGCACGATGCCGTTGAAGGCAATACCGCGATCAACAAGGTAACCCGAGAGCCCAGCCGCCCGGGTTGTTCCGTAGCTCTCGCCAACCAAGAAGAGCGGCGACATCCACCGTTCATTTCTGCTCAGATACAGTCGAATAAATTCGCCGATTGAAGCAACGTCACCTTCTAAGCTCCAATACTTCTTTGCCTTGTCAGGGGTAACCGCGCGGCTGTACCCGGTGCCGACCGGGTCGATGAACACCAAATCAGTGTGTTCAAGCCATGTCTCCGGGTTGTCGATTAGGTCGAAGGGAGGGGCGGGCATGTTGCCGTCTGGCTGCATCTTGACCCGCTTTGGTCCAAGTGCGCCAAGGTGCAGCCAGAGCGAAGCACTCCCCGGGCCGCCATTAAAACTGAACATGAGCGGGCGCTTTGCGGAGTCCTTACCACCCTTTTTGGTGTAGGCGATGTAGAACAGGCCGGCTTCGGTCTCGCCGAATTCATCTTTCAGCGGGAGCATTCCGACGGTGACGCTGTATTCAAGGCGGCCAAGCTTGTGGTGAGTGACCACCGGCTCTCGCTCGGTATCTAGCGGAATTTTCTTCTCTTTCTCGGAAGTGTTCTCGGGTTTGGTGGACTCAGTGGCAGACATATAGAGGCAGTCTAACCCGTTTCCCCGAGAAGTCCCAAGTACAATTTTGATGATGTTCGAAATCGTCGGTGCCCCATTCGACCTTTGCGGGATGCAGGTCGGGAGTCGGCTTGGCCCTGCTGCCTTGCGGCTAGCTGGCCTTGCGGAGGTGATGGCGCAATATGTTGACCGCGTCGTTGACCTCGGTGACATCGAATCGAGTTGTCCCCAAACGTCTCCGGGTGGGCTGCGCAACTTTCCTGCGCTCATCGAAACCGCAGCGAGAGTGAAGGCGAGTGTCGGCGAAATCTTGGGTCGTGGAGTGCGACCTCTCATGATCGGCGGTGAACACACCCTCTCCGCTGGGTCGGTCGCGGCGGCTGTGAATCACTTTGGAACCGATCTCGCGGTGCTGTGGATCGATGCCCACGCTGACATCAATACGCCAGGCTCCTCAGACACTGGCAACATCCACGGCATGCCCGTTGCGGCCTTGCTTGGACATTCAAGCGGCTGCGAAGGTGTGCGTGATGATGAATGGAAAGAGTTCCTCGCGATCCTCGGCCCGGCGCGGTTGGATGAGCACGCGATTGCCTGGTATGCCCTCCGAGATGTCGATCGTCACGAACGCCCACTGGTGATGAAAGGTCTTCCGATCACAATGCACAACATCGATCGGAAAGGGATTGAAGCTACAGTTGCGGCCTTTGACAAGTGGATGACCGAATCCGGACGTTCTAAGTTGTGGGTCTCCTTTGATGTCGATGCCCTCGACCCGATCCTAGCTCCCGGGACGGGAACGGCTGTTCGAGGAGGGCTCACCTACCGAGAGGCTCATCTGATGGCCGAGTTGCTCTGGGAGTGTATGAGCTGCGAGAAGTGCACGTACACGCTTGCCGGCCTCGACCTTGTGGAGACTAACCCGCTCACTGATTCTCAAAACACCACCGCTAAGATGGCGGTTGAGTGGGTGGCATCATTACTCGGTAAGACCGTATTAGGAGTGAACAACTGATGATGGTCGATCTATTGGTGGCAAGAAAAGCCCTCGAACAAGAGGCGGCGGCGCTATTGAGATGTGCCTCTGAGCTCGGGGAACCGTTCGAACTTGCGGTTCAGATGGTCTTGGATTGCCCTGGGAGAGTGATTACCTGCGGACTCGGGAAGTCTGGGCATATTGCTCGCAAAACGGCAGGAACCTTAAGTAGCACGGGAACTCCAAGTTTCTTCCTGCACGCGGCAGAAGCAGTGCACGGAGACCTCGGCATGGTGACTGATCGAGACGTCGTGCTTCTCTACACGCATAGCGGAGAGACCGACGAACTGGTTCGCCTCTACCCTTCGATTCGATCGATTGGCGCGAAGGCGATTGTGATTACAGGTCGCGCGGAGAGCTCGGCAGCTCGCTTGTCTGATCTCGTCCTAGATACCGGCGTGACCGAGGAAGCGTGCCCCAACAACCTCGCGCCAACTACCAGCACGACCGTAATGCTCGCGCTCAGTGACGCTCTCGCGATTGCGGTGATGGATCGTCGGAAGTTCACGCGTGAAGATTTTGCAAAGTTCCATCCAAGTGGAACCCTTGGCAAGCAATTACTCCTTCGGGTCAGCGATGTGATGCGCCCGCTCGCTCAATGTTCCGTTGTCCGCCCCGAAGACTATGTGATTGAGGTGATTCGCTCGATGACCGACGCCGGAACTGGAGCGGCGATCGTGATGGGGGACGATGGATTTGAGGGTCTGATCACGGAGAGCAACCTCCGCCGTCACCTTTTGAGCCAAGAAGGGGGGCTTAGCGGAGAAGCTCGCGAGATGATGAACGAGCATCCGGTGCTCGTGGAAACGGACCTCCTCGCGATGGAAGCATTCGAAGTCTTCCAAAACCACCCCGTAAAGATCGGCGAGATTCCCGTCAAGTCTGGGGCGCAAATTGTCGGCCTGCTTGTTTTGAAAGACCTGCTAAGAAGCGGGATCGTCTAGTGCGGTTTGGTCGCAGATTCCCAGAGCTCGATTGTGCGAACATCGCGGCGGCGGCGCATCATCGCGTCACCGATCTTCTTGGTTAAGACTTCGTAAGCATCTACCCCGGGCACGTTCTTTTCGATGTAATCAAACGCGCCTCGTCGCATGCACTCCACAGCGTTGGCGACGTTTCCGTATGCAGTCATGACGATGACCTCGGCGAAGAGATCTCGAGAGAACGCAGCGTGGAGAACCTGGAGTCCCGAATCTGAAGTATCCATCGACATGTCGGTGACAATGACGTCGTAAGTCCGCTCCGTCGTCTGGATCAGATGCATTGCATCGGGCGCGTTTGAGGCCGTTTCGACGGAATATCCTTCGCGCTCAAGCCTTCGGCGAATGGCATTCAACACCCCTTCTTCGTCATCAATCACCAACAGGCGGTTCATCGAATGAAAGTATACGGTCATGGGGGGGATTCGGACTCTCCGTTCGATCTACTTATGTCAGCATCATCCTATCTCTCAGCCCGCAACCAGTCGCTTAGAAATACTCAGGAGTATCCGGTTCTCCAACATCGACGTGGCCTTCGCCGCCGCGTTTGTTGTGCTAACGACCGGACCCTTTCTCGTCGGCTTTATTCAGGAGCTTCACGGTTCTGACTATTGGATCGGATTGATCTCGGCGGTT
>JBBRHU010000169.1:0-7313 GCA_038222255.1 Fimbriimonadales bacterium
TGGCAGATGATCCTTGGATTAAAGTTAGCGTTCCAGCCGCAGGCTCTGTCACCCTTGACTACCACGCCCCAGGAACATCGCAGGGGATGATATTGATGTTGCTCGGGCTCGTAATCTCCGGAGCAATCGCCTTTTTCGCGAGTCGTGGCCAAACTCGGCCCTTGCAGATAGACAAAAATGCTTCCACAATAGACAGACACGATGAAGCGCATGAGTCAAACGGTTCTTGAGCCAGAGGTCGTCGATTCCCAGACCGGCTCAGCTGGCTGGATGGTAGTCATCTACAACAACGAGTCCAACTCAATGGACGAGGTCTTGTCGATCTTGATGACCGCGACGTCCTGCACAGCCGAGGAGGCGTACATCGAAATGTGGGAAGCCCACACTTTCGGCAAGGCCGCGGTGCATTTTTCTGGGAGAGCAGAATGTGACCGAGTCGCCGAAATCATCAGCTCGATTGGGGTCAAGACCGAAGTTGTCCGCGAGTGGCCGGAGGAATCCTAATGTCTAACCCAGGAATTCTAGAAAATCCGGTCGAATTCGACAGCTCATCGGGTTCTGGTGACCACTGGATTGTGACCGTATTTGATAATCCCAAAAACACCTGGGATCAGGTCATGAACATTTTGATCGAAGCGACCGGATGCACCTTTGACGAAGCCCACATCGAAACCTGGGAGATCGATCGACTTGGGAAGTCGGTCGTTCATCACGGCGATCAGGAAGAGTGTGAACAAGCCGCACGAATTATCGCTCGCATCGGCATTCGGGTCGAAGTTTCGTCCGAGTAGCGGGCTACTGCCCCTTCGGGTCAAAGCGGTTTCTCAAGCCATCGCCGACGAAGTTCAACGCGAACACCGTCATCGACAGGATCAAACACGGTGCGATCAACCACTCGGCGTAGCTCGTCATCTCGGTCCGCGCGTTATTGATCATTGATCCCCAGCTTGGATTTGGAGCTTGGACACCGATTCCGAGGAAGCTCAAGGTGCTTTCGGATAGGATTGTTCCGGCGATCTCCAACATGCTAACCGCCATCAGCAATCCTGAAAGCTGCGGCAAGATGTGCTTCATGACCAGATAAACCGTCGGTGCGCCCGTCGCTTTGGCGGCGACGACAAATTCACGATCCTTGAGCGTAACGACCTGGGAACGGACGAGACGGGCGATAGAAGGCCAGGCACTGACGGAGAGCGCGACCACAACCGGTAAGACACCCTGGCCCATGATCGCGATCACGAGGATCGCGAGCAGAATGTCGGGGAAAGCAAACATTCCATCTGTGAATCGCATCAAGGGGTTTGCGACCCACTTCGGAGCGAAGACCGCGAGCATTCCAACCGTGATGCCGACGAGAAGCGAAATCAGCTGAACGATCAGGCCCACCATCAGCGAGACCCTAGCGCCACCAGCGAGTCGACTGACAATATCGCGACCTTGCTCGTCTGTGCCTAGCCAGAATTGAGCGTTCGGGCTGAGGTGTGGCTTGCCTGCTTGATCAATGACGGCGTTCTTCAGATCGGGGCTAGTGCCCTTGAGCATTGCCGTACGAACTGCCGGTCCGAAGACGGCAAACAGTAGCAGCGCAATGAGGAATCCGAGTCCGAGCCACAGGAAAATATCTCGCTTCCGCTTGACAACACCACCTGCCACTAGATCTGTGCCTCCCGGATCCGAGGATCGAGGATCGGCAACATAAAGTCTACGAGTAAGTTCAAGGCGATGAACATCACGCCAGTGACCAACACGCAAGCTTGGATAACCGGCATGTTGTTTTGGGTCATCGCGTCAATCGCCTGTGACCCGAGTCCGGGGATGAGGAACGCCCGTTCGACAACAAATGAACCTGTTAGCAAGACGCCAAAGCTCGTGCCGATCGCGGTCACGACGGGCAAGACGGCGTTACGAAGAGCATGCTTGATGTTCCGCTTGAACTTCGGAACGCCTTTGGCGATAGCGGTGCGAATGAACTCTTGCTGAAGCGTGTCCACCATGCTTGCTCGCGTCAATCGTGTCAGCAATGCCATCGGGCGAGCGGCCAAGATCGCGACGGGCAGCAGCAGGTAGTAAAAATCAGACGCGGTTCGGTCAACTTCCCAAGTCGTGGGGAGCCAACCCAGTTTGCTGTTGAAGAAGAAAACTAACAACGGAGCGAGGACAAAGTTTGGAATCGTTACGCCGAGCGTGCTCAAAGTTAAGACGGACCGATCCACAAATTTCGCCTGATACACCGCGGCGAGAGTGCCCAGGAAGATGCCAACTGCTGCGGCAAGCGTGATTGCCAGGAGCGCGACGGTTGCCGTCATTGGGAGCGTGCGGGCGATGATGTCCCGGACAGGTTCCTTGGTTCCGTAGTAGCTGTTTCCGAAATCGCCCTTTGCGGCCTTCCCAAGATATTCGACGTAGCGAATCGTCCAGTTGCGATCGAGGCCGAGATTGTGACGAATACGCTGGACTTGCTCAACGCTCGCCTTGTCGCCAGCTTCAATCGTTGCGGCGTCGTAGGGTGCCATCTCCCCCGCGAGAAAAGTCACGAGAGAGATAAAAATGAGACTTATAACGCCGAACAGAGCCCGGAGTGAAATTGCCTTGGCAAGCGCCACGATGCGTCAGTTTGGCATGAAGCGCGGGCTCTTAGCCAGTCACAAGAGTGATTGACTTGATTCGGTCGCCGAGTTCGACTTTTTTCAGAACTTCCATGCCTGAAATCACCTTGCCGAAGACCGTGTAATTGCCGTCAAGGAAGGTGGCATTGTCCAGCAACATGTAGAACTGGCTGTCTCCGGAGTTTCGGTCTGTAGATGATGCGGCAAGTCCAACTGCGCCAGCGATGTTCGGGAAGTTCGTCTCCTCGAAAGGAATACGCGAACCGGTGCCACCCTTCCCAGCGCGAGAAATGTCTTGGCTATTTGGGCCGGTCGTGGTTGGATCACCCACCTGAACCAAAAACGGCTTTGGCGTCTTCTCAACTCGGTGAAACCTCTGCTGATCGTAGAAGCCCTTTTCGATAAGCTTGATGATATGAGAGGTCGCCTTCGGAGCTTGCTTCGTGTGGAGAAGGATCACCACAGTTCCACGCCCCTCAATTTCGATTCGCATCCCCTTTTCACCCGAACCCAATTGGGAAATTCGAGTTTGCTCGAACGCGAAAGCGCTCAGTGCCCCTAAAAGGGTAACGGCAAGGACCAAAAGAAATGTTACGCGTCTCATTAGTGGTGTCTACTAGGTTGGACGCGCGGCGGCTGGAAAAGTGTCTGAGGTCTTGGGTCTCACCCAGAATCTTATTCGTCCAGACGTCGCATGTAGCCGTCGTATTTCACTCCACCCGACAGGATGATGAGGGCGTCGATGAAAGCCCAGATGAGCCCGATACCGCAGAGGCAACTCAGGAGCTGGAGCACACCAATCGCGACGTATCCGAGATACATGCGTCCAACGCCGGGAAGGAAGAGTTGGAGCAGCCCCGCGACGAGACGATTGCGATCGCTCTTCACAGTTGCCGCCGCCGGATAATAGCTCGAATAGGGGCTAGGCGCAGCACTCGGAGCGACCATTGGATTTGGAACCGCACTCGGCGTCCTCGGCGTTGAACCTGGAGGCGGAGGGGGCACGCTCACGGGTGAGACGAGCACAAAGTCGTTGGAAAGATCGGCGCAACTTGATGCTGGAAGCCAATCGGACATTCCGGTTTTCCAGACGTAAGTGTCTCGAAGGATGACCCCGGTGTCGATCAAATCCTTGATGGATTCTCGGGTGAGCGGCCCGATTTGCCCGTAGTGCCCGATATAAAACCAATCCCCCACGTTAAAATCTCACCACAAAGAAATCGCCCCGCATTCGGAACTACTGACTTTTACACTATCCCGATGCATCAATGTCCATGAGACCCACGCGGCCTCGTCGGTACACTACCTAATTCATGGCTGTCCGCGTTCGATTTGCTCCGAGCCCAACGGGGCTACTCCATATTGGTGCGCTCCGAGATGCGTTGCACAAGTATTTGCTCTCCAGAAACACGGGAGGGACGAATATATTGCGCATCGAAGACACTGACCGAACAAGGTATTCGCCAGATTCTGAACAAGAATTCATCACGACGCTGAAGTGGGTCGGCATTGAGTTCGATGAAGGGCCTCACCTCGGCGGACCGCACGCGCCGTACCGCCAGAGCGAAAGAAAGGCTGAAGGCATTTACGCAGCGCAGATCGAAAAATTGCTCGCTAACGGGACTGTGTACAAGGCATTTGACACTTCGCTCGAACTTGAGCAGATGCGCGAATTTCAGCAGATCAACAAACAGCCCACTGGATACTTTGGTGGAGACTGGCGAGACGCCACTCCAGAGAAGGTCGAGGCTGCGATCGCCGAGGGCAAGCCGTACGTTATCCGATTGCGGATTCCGCGAAACGAGACCATCGTGATTCAGGACCTGATCCGAGGCCGAATCGAGTGGGACAGCAACACGATCGATGACCCCGTTCTGATCAAGGCGGATGGAATGCCGACCTATCACTTTGCTGCAATGGTCGACGACCACCTCATGGGAATCACGCACATTATGCGTGGTGAAGAGTGGATATCCTCCGCGCCTAAGCACCTCGTGCTGTTCCAGGCCTTCGGCTGGACTCCGCCCATCTTCGTTCACTGCCCAGTCATCGTGGGAACCGACGGGAAGAAGCTGTCCAAGCGCCATGGGGCTACTCGAGTTCTCGATTACGCGGCGCTTGGCTATATGCCAGGTCCACTTAAGAACTTCATCGCTCTCATCGGATGGTCGCCAAAAGAAGACCGCGAAGTGCTGAACGAAGAAGAGCTCATCAAGTATTTCGACCTCGGAGGTCTTCAGCCATCGCCGGGCCGGTTTGATCTCGAAAAGCTCAAATGGCTCAACGGAAACCACATCCGTAGCCTTTCGCCGGAAGAATGCCTTCAAGAGTTGCTGAACTACATCAACTTCCCCTACACCGCTCAGTTCTGGGAAAACTTTGAGGACGACAACCCGGATGTCAACAAGCGGATCGACGGAAAGCTCGTTTGGACTCGACTCGCCAGGATCCGCGACGAGGTGGAAACTCGGCGAGACTACGTTCTGGCCGCGGTTCGAGAAGAGCAGCCTCGTGTGCAAACCCTCGCCGACTTTGGTGAAGCCGTCGAGTTCTTCCTGCTTGACGAGCCGCCGATGGACCCCAAGGCAGAACAGAAATGGCTGACACAGCCTCACGTGAAGGAAATGTTCGATCACGTCCTTGGTGCGCTTGATTCGACCGAGGATTCAGTCGCAGGTTACGAAGGGCTCCTCAAAGGATTGCAACCAATCCTAGGGTTAGAAAAGCTTGGACCGATCGTTCACCCCATGCGCGTTGCCCTGACCGGCAAAACGTTTGGGCCGGGTCTATTCGAGCTGATGGCCGTTCTTGGAAAAGAGCAGGTTCAAAAGCGGCTGGAGCGCGTGAGGGCAAGACTGTAACATGCTCATGCTGCGCCGAGTTGCCTCAACTCCGGGAAGTCGCCTCGACGTTTCCTCACGCCGACGACCCACAAGAAACGCTGAAGTGCAGCAAGTGGTCACGACGATTCTCGATCGAGTTGAGTCCGACGGTGATGCTGCCGTTCTTCACTACGCTCGCCAGTTCGATGCTCCCGATCTCGCTGCAGTACAGGTCGAGCCTGAGGAACTTGAGGGTCCAGACTTTCCATTTCTCGCCCAGGCTATCAAGCGCGTTCGGGACTACCATCTCCAACAGAGAGAGGTGATCCTTGCCGGGTGGCGGACAGCCGGTGAAGTCTGGCGATGGCAAAAGCACGACGAGATGGTGGGCCAGGTGCTTCGGCCGCTCAGCCGAGTGGGGGTCTACATCCCTGGTGGCCGTGCGACCTATCCAAGCTCTGTGTACATGAATGTGCTTCCCGCAATCGTCGCCGGAGTGAACGAGATTGTCGTCACTACCCCCGCTCAACCCGACGGCACGCTCCCCGAGGCGGTTCGGTATGTATTGAGAAGTCTGGGAATCGAAGAGGTTTACAAGGTGGGTGGCGCGGCCGCAATCGGCGCACTCGCCTATGGCACCGATACGATCCGGCGAGTCGACAAGATTGTCGGCCCTGGAAACGAGTGGGTCAACGAGGCCAAGCGTCAGGTTTGGGGACATGTCGGCGTTGATGGCTACGCTGGACCAAGTGAGGTCGCGGTTGTAGTTGATGGATCGAGTGACCCCGCGCGGGCCGCAGTCGATCTCCTCACGCAGATCGAGCACGCGCCTGACAACGCCGCTTTTCTGATCAGCCTTTCGGAAGATGCTGTGATCGCAATCGAGCAGGAGATCAACACACTATTAGAGAGTGCTCCCCGAGCCGCGATCTTGCGTGCAGCGCTTGAGCAGAACTCGATGGTCGTATTGGTCCGTGACAAGCAAGAAGCGCTCGAGTGGATCAACGCAATCGCGCCAGAACATCTTAGCGTCGCGGTTGAAGCGGCCGAGAACTGGATCGAGCAGATTCAGAATGCAGGCTGCATTTTGATCGGCGAAGAAGGCGCGGAGTCGATGGCCGACTACTGCATCGGCGCATCACACACACTGCCGACAAGCGGCGCAGCGCGATTCCAATCTCCGTTGAACGTGCTTGACTTCATGAAGGTTCAGAGCTACGCTTGGCTCGGAGTCGAAGATTCTCACAAATTGGCGCTCCTCACGCAGCGAATCGGCGAGATTGAGGGGCTTCCAATGCACGCCCACGGCGGAGAAATCCGAGCGACTTTCTAAGCTGTCGCGGCCTTTCTTCCCATCCGCAGGGAGACGACGACTGCCACGAGCAATAGCACGCCAATCACGATCAGGTTCCACTCACTCTTGCGCCAGTGCCAACTCACAAACTCACGCGTGAGATGGAGCAGGAACACGGAAACCACCACGCCGGAAATTCTGCCGACTCCACCGAGGATGCTTACTCCGCCCAACACTACCGCCGTGATCGCGTCGAGCTCTAGCCCAGTTGCCATGTCCGCCTTAGCCGTGTTGTTTCGAGCGGTCAGAATCAAGGCGACCAAACTTGCCATGAGCCCAGTTGCGGTGAACACCGCCACCTGGACCTTTTCAACCGGAATTCCTGCAAACCGTGCGACGCGCTCATTTTGACCAATCAGCCGCACCCATCTTCCCCAACCGTGCCGCTGAAGAATCAAACCAGCCCCGATTGCGAACGCGAGAAACAGCCACCCCGGCAACGTGATGCCGAGCATTTTGAATTCTGAAAGAGTTCGGAATCCGTCTGGAAAACCGGAGTAGGGTTTCGCCGCACTCAGTCCCTCGGCGATT
>JBBRHU010000170.1:0-7295 GCA_038222255.1 Fimbriimonadales bacterium
GAGCAGAGTCTTCACCCCGTACTCCCCCAGCAAACGATGCTGCACCACCTCAAACTGTAGGCGGCCAACGGCACCAAGAATCGGCTCACGTCGATGCGCCCTTCGGTCGTAAAAGAGGTCGACAAGACCCTCTTCGCAAAGCTGAGTAATCCCCTTGTCAAAGTGCTTTAGCCGACCCACGTCCTGATTCGTGATCATCGCAAACGTTTCGGGTTGGAATGGTGGCACTTCTTCAAAACTGTTTAGCGAAGCCTCGCTTAACGTGTCTCCTAGCAGAAACGCGCCGACATTGGTCAGACCCACTATGTCGCCCGGATAGGCTTCCTCAACCGTCTCGCGATCTTGAGCAAAGAGCCTCTGAGGTCGGGTAAGCCGAATCTTCTTGCCGGTACGGAGGTGGGTCACTTCCATATCCTTCTCAAATCGGCCGCTCACGATTCGCATGAAAGCGATTCGGTCTCGGTGACGAGGATCCATGTTTGCTTGAATCTTAAAAACAAAACCAGCAAACGGCTCATTGGCCTCGACGAGTGAATCACCCGCCATACGAGGCTGAGGCGAAGGCGCCATCTGCAAAAACTGTTTCAAGAACAGTTCGACACCAAAGTTTGTGATCGCCGAACCAAAGAACACCGGCGTCATCTGTCCCGCCATCACCTTTGGAAGGTCGAGCTTTTCTCCGGCGACGTCGATCAAGTCGCGATCCTCAAGCAAGGTGAGGTAGTTCTCTTCTCCAACAACTTCGGCCACATGGGGATCGTCAAAGTCAAGGATTTCCTGCCCCGCCTTCGTCGCTCCATGGCTGACACGTTGGTAGAGATGGATCTTGTCCGACGCCCGATCAAGCACTCCCTTAAATTCGCTTCCCTGTCCGATCGGCCAATTGACCGCGACGCTCTGAATTCCAAGTGTCTCCTCGACCTCGGTGAGCAAGGCAAGCGGCCCCTTGCCCGGGTGGTCCATCTTGTTGACAAACGTGAAGATCGGGATTCCCCGCTGACGGCAGACGGCAAACAGCTTCTTCGTTTGAGTTTCAACGCCCTTGGCGTTGTCAATCAACATCACCGCACAGTCAGCAGCGGTCAGGGTTCGATAAGTATCCGCGCTAAAATCGTCGTGTCCGGGCGTATCGAGGAGGTTGAGCACCAGCCCCTCATACTCAAACTGCAAAACCGTCGAAGTAATCGAGATCCCGCGTTGCTTCTCCAACTCCATCCAGTCCGAAGTCGCACTCCGCTGGTTCCGACGATCCTTAACCGTCCCTGCGAGCTGGATTGCGCCTCCATAGAGGAGCAGCTTTTCGGTAAGCGTCGTCTTTCCCGCGTCAGGGTGCGAAATAATCGCAAATGTTCGCCGCCGCGCAGCCTCGGTTTCAACGAGACTCATCGCTGAGGTTGTCTCCCTTCCGGAAAGTCGACGAAAACTAGGCGAGACAACATGGTTTTGAGTTCACACGTGGCCCCAAAAGGGTACCCGAGGGTCGGCTGCGAGGTGGTTCATTCGGGGCAAGGAAAAGCTTCCACGAAGTAACCCGGATTTCCCGTAAAATCTGTAACATATAGGCAGTGATCCAACCCGCGCCGAGGAACTACGAATATTGGGGAGGAAGGCTAGAGGCTATCTGGAAAGTCCTAGATCGGATTGCACTGCCCTTCAATCGCAGGTTCGTTGAGTTCGTGATTTGGATAATCTGTGTCGCGGCCCAACCGTTGATCGTTACAACTGGCGACGGGCGTTGGTTGCTGCTCAGCTGCCCGGTCATTCTGTTTTCCCTCCTTGTGTCTATTCAAGTGCGTCAACCACAAGGAGTCGGTGTCTTGGACTCCGCAGCTCGGTTCCTCGCACTCGGAGGATGTGGGTACATGATTAGCCTCGTTGGCCTGCTCGTTATCACACACGACAACACCCACCTCGCCACTCTTTTGGGGTGGATGACCATGTCATTCGTTCTCGTAGCGCTGGTCATCAAATTTCGCCACACCGAGAAAGCGGTAGAGCCAATGCCAGATGAACCACCGATGCCGTTTCGATTTGATTCAGAAATCGGAGACACCGTGCTCGTCGAATTCGGCATACCTCTCTCTGAAATCTGGAAAGCGGTGGAGCACTCTCCATCGCTAACGCCATTAGAAGAGAAACACGAAATTCCAAAAGGCACTTTGGGGCCGCTTCTGAAAGAGAGCCACGAAGAGGTGAAGCTTCTTTTAGGAGAGTTTGAGGAATGCAAGGTTGAGCTAAAGCAAGATATCAACCGGATCGGGGAGAAGCTGAACTGCATCGAATCGATCTATTGCCTCATCGTTTCGGGCATCGGACTGGTTGGTGTTGCGGCAATAATCGCGATGGCATTCGAGCCAGTCTTACCCAGAGGTGTCCGCTGAAATGATGTGGCTCGACCAATCTGCGGAAGCGTGTGAGCGGGCCTGGGCATTCTCAGATCGAATCCCTCCAAGGTATGCCGGAGTGGTTGCGAGCGTGCTCACGGTCTTGCTGACCGCTGCCCAGAGCATTGCGGTCAGGTTCACTCATCTGCCCGCTTGGCGGGGACTCCTTATCCTAGTTCTGTTCGTGATCTTAATTGAATCAATTAGGACCCGTAAGCGAACATATCTCTCTTCCATAGCGTTTGCCTCGTTCGCATGGCTCGTGTTGTTCCCTCTTGGACTGCTCCTCGGCGGAGCTGTCGTGTGGCTCTTGGCTCCCTCTCCCCGACTTGCTCACATCCTCCAGCAAATTGCCCTCCTCCCTCTCGCTGGGTCCCCAATGGCATGGATCTTGTCGAGGCAACTCAAGAAGTCTGTTCCGTTCGGAAGGTCGGAACAGCCGGAATTAACTTCCCCAGCAACTGCTGGCCTGACAAAACGAGAGCAGCTCGCCCAGCTTGGAATCCCGCAAGACGAAATCTGGGCCGCGCTCGAGTTTGCGCCGGAGTGGCGGGAGTTGGAAATCCGTCACGCAGTTCCCCAGCGAAGTCTTGGATCGATCGTCCGAAATGCGTCTAGGGAGTCCCTGCGGCGAAGTATGGTGACCGCTCAACACGTCGGTGATGCGATGCGGAGCTTGGACAGGATCTACTCCAGTTCAGAACGTCAAGCCCGCTATATCTCTGCCTTTGTGCCGCTCTTCGTTGTCGGGCTAAGCACGCTGTTTTGCATCGGAATGATCGTTCGGTAGGGAAGGCTACTTCCCCAGGACCTTGCTCAGCATCCGAATCATGCTCTCCGCTGACGGTCCAAAGAACTCGCGATCAAACTCTTCGACTAGTTCATTTGCTTCCGCGTGCAACTCGCGACCTGACTCGGTCAACTCGACCAGCATGAGCCGAGTGTCAATCTCGCTCTTCTTTCGCGTTATCAGCTTTCGGGCTTCCAAAGCTCGGACGACGGTCGAGAACATCATCACGTCGGCACCGATCAGGTGTGCGACATCTGCCTGGGATGCAGGACCCTGGCTTGCCAACTCCTTGATACCGCTCAGGACCACAAACTGTACGTGAGTGAGGCCAAGAGGCTTCAGCACCTTTTTGAATTCTCTTTGCCACAAGTTGGCGACCTGCCACAACACGATTCCCGAAGATTGAGTTGGATTTTGCATAGAGACACCTCGTGTCGGCGCGAGATCAATGGTGTAATCATACTATGCGCGCTTAATATCCTCGAGCGCTGACGTAAGGTTTGGTGCCCACGTCTCTAACCGAATAGCCCAGCGAGATAAACTCGCGGTATAGGCGTCAATGAGTTCTTCAGCTTTTGATGAAAATGAGTCCGCTCAGATTAGGATCATCTCCACTGAGTTCGGCTGGAGTATGTGGCAGGATCCCATCCACCTTGAGGCGCGTCAGCATGGTAAGACTCTGCTTGCCGTACAGATTGTGCCGGACCTTCCGTATCCGGTGCCGATCAGCAAAGCCCATGCAACCTGGCAGTATTTGGCTTTAACAATTCAAAAGCCGAGGGCCACTCTCATCATTAATAGCGCGCGCGTCCCGATCGAAATCGAAGGCAAATCGGTGAGTCGGCAGGAAGGCGGAGGAATGCTCTTCGATGTGACAGCCTGTTACGCCAAAAAGCCCGACGGCACTTTGTGGGTCTATGGAGCTGACTTTCCATCGATCACTCTCGATGGGCAAGCCGATGTAGTTATTCTTCAAGAAGGGTCCGGCGGTTACAGATCCTTCCGAGATCAGTCCGGCAGAGATCTCCTGAAATGTAGGCCTGTCTGGCGAGATTCAGATCAAGCGAAGTATGCGAGGGCCATCTTTGACCCGTTCTGCGATGAGGGCGATCCATGCTTCGTGCCCGCAATCGCCTTTGCTGCGATTAGGCTTGTCCTTTGGCCCGAGGGCTACTAAACCCAAGAAGCCCGATCTCATTCCGCGAGCAACTCGCGGCGCGCCTCGGTCAATTCGACCAAGATGAGCAGACTGTCTATTTCACTTTTCTTTCGTGTGATCAGCTTTCGAGCTTATTAGGCGGACGACAGTTGAGAACATCATCACATCGGCGCTGATTAGGTGGGCGACGACTGCCTGCAATACGGGTACCTGGCTCCCGAACTCCAAAATGACGCCAAGAACGTAAACTGAACCTGGAGCAAGCCGAGCGGTTTGGGCACCTTCGTAAGCGCTCGCATCCACTCTCACGACTCTAGATTTCCCTTTCCCCTGAAGGGGGAACATTCTACAGCGAAGGGCGAGCCTGGCGACGCCCTGGGATCTTGCGCCGACAAAAATCTCTAGCCCTGAAAGGGCGGAACTCATCAATCCCGGAGGTAAGGTTCGTCAAACTCGACGCCTTCCCTCTTTACAATCGTCCGAATTTCATCCTGAAAGGATGCCGCCGGTGATCCTACTCCTGATTTTCGATGAACGCGCTAACCATGGCGACATCCTGTGGAGAGACGGAGAATGCGGTGTACCCGGCCAGCCGCGAAAAGCATGACAGTGATCCGTGCTATGGAAGGGCATTCAAGGTGTCCCAGTGGGCCAGGCCCATATGCCCAAACGTGTTCCATCCTCTCGCCCGCCAACAACGGGACGCGGTCACGGGTGCTGAGGACGGCGTGAACGAGAATGTTGCAGAGCCGGGTCGATTCAGGGCAATCAGTTGGGACGCAGAGTTTCGCCCCGTCAGGGCTTGCGGAATCTTGGCTGTTTGGTGCCAGGGCTTCGCCCTTCGCTCTAGAATATTCCCCCTTCAGGGGAACCGGAATTCCAGTTTCCGAATCAGGAAGCGGAACCGAATCGGAATCAAAGTATGGGCATCGGGAATCAAGAATCAGGAACCGGTATAGGGGGCGCATCGGCATCAAAGCAATCGGTTGGGACGCAGAGTTTCGCCTCGTCAGGGCTTGCGGAATCTTGGCTGTTTGATGCCAGGGCTTCGCCCTTCGCTCTAGAATATTCCCCCTTCAGGGGAACTGGAATTCCAGCCGAATCGGAAATCAATTTCGCGAAACAGGAAGCGGAACCGAGGCGGAATCAAAGTTCGGGCATCAGGAAGCGGAACCCGATCGGAGATCAAGTTTGGGCATCAAGAACCTGGAACCAGGAATCAGGAATACGATTCAGTATAGTAAGCGAATCGTAATTGGAACCGAATCGGAATCAAAGTTCGGGAATCGGGAATCGGGAATCGAAGATTGCAGAAGGGACGTGGCCCGGGTCAGCGTTAAGCGGCCGTCGGGTGATCGTCCATTGCATCTGATCTGCCCCATGCGAACTTACGAAACCACCAACCCATAAGCTATCATTCAGGCTGTGAAGGCTCTCCTCCTCGTCGAATACGGGCGTTTTGAAATGACGGACATGCCGATTCCGGACGTTGCGCCCGATGCGGTGCTGATCAAGGTTCGGGCGTGTGGGATTTGTGGGAGCGATGTCCACGGAATGGACGGGAGCACCGGCCGGCGGATCCCGCCGATTGTGATGGGGCACGAAGCTTCGGGCGATATTGTCGAAGTCGGAAGCGAAGTCACAAGTTGGAAGGCGGGCGATCGGGTCACATTTGATTCCACTATCTTTTGCGGCGCGTGCCCTTACTGCCTCCGAGGGGAAATCAACCTTTGCGATAATCGCCAAGTCATGGGGGTTTCGTGCGGTGACTATCGAAGGCACGGAGCCTTCGCCGAGTACGTCACTGTGCCCGAAAGAATCCTCGCCCGACTGCCAGACAACCTGACTTACGAAGAAGCAGCGATGGTCGAACCGGTCTCGGTCGCGCTCCACGGCGTGCATCGCGCGGATATCAAACCAGGCGATAGAGTCGCGGTGGTCGGCACGGGAATGATCGGCTCGCTGGTCGTCCAAGTGCTCAAAGCGAAAGGCGCAGGCGAAGTCGTTGCAGTCGACATCGATCCAGCGAAGCTAGAGATGGCGAAAGCCGTTGGGGCGGACACGGTTTGCACGGACTCGTCGGGTATGGAACTTGACGCGGCGATCGAAGCTGTCGGAATAACCCCGACCGTAGACATGGCGATCCGAAGCGTTCGGAAAGGAGGGCGGGTTTCGCTGGTTGGCAATCTCTCGCCTAAAGTCGAGATCCCACTGCAGGTCGCGGTGACTCGAGAAATCACAATTTACGGATGTTGCGCCTCCCAGGGGGATTACGACGAGAGCCTTGCGCTCATTGCATCCGGCGCGGTGAACGTCCACCCAATGATCTCGGCGAAAATCAGTCTCGATCAGACCGCAGAGTATTTCCACCGCCTCCACGCACAAGAAAAGGGTTTGATGAAGGTGATCGTATGTCCCTGAAAGAGTTTGATCTGACCGGCCAAGTCGCCCTCGTCACTGGCTGTAGTCGCGGCCTCGGGCAAATCTTCGCTCGTGCCCTGGCCGACGCCGGTGCTGACCTCATTATCACTGCGAGGGACGCCCAGACCCTAATGGAATTCAAGGCTGAAATCGAGGCTCTCGGCCGAGGTTGTATCGCGCTGCCTTGCGACGTGAGAGACCACGGATCAATCCAGTCGATGGTTGCCGATGCGATTCAGGCCTTCGGCAAGATCGACATCCTTGTAAACAACGCTGGCTGCAACGTCCGGAAGCCAGCTCTCGACGTGACGTGGGAAGACTGGAACCTCATTCTCGACACCAACCTTCGCGGCACCTTCTTTGTGTCGCAAGCCGTCGCTCGCCACATGGTTGAGCGGCAATACGGGCGCATTATCAATATCGGTTCAGTCACAAGTGTCTGCGGATACGCCGGACTCGGACCGTACGGTGCGAGTCGCGGTGGAGTGAAACAGCTCACCATGAGCCTCGCCGATGACTGGGGGGTGCACGGAATCACTGT
>JBBRHU010000171.1:0-7252 GCA_038222255.1 Fimbriimonadales bacterium
ACTCCGGATGGGACGGTTGAGGTGAAAGCGACTTGGTGTACCGGCAAAGTCGGTATGACCGGCACGTCGTATAACGGCACGATTCCAGTGGCCGCAGCCACAACTGGCGTCAAAGGGCTAGAAGCAATCATCCCCATCGCGCCGAACACTTCTTACTACCACTACTACCGATCGAACGGACTCGTACGACACCCTGGCGGTTGGGTAGGTGAAGACATTGATTCGCTTTACGACTTCATTAACAGCGGAGACCCCGCTGTTCGTCCGACCAGCAACCGGCTGTACCGGGACGGCGAGTTTGCAAAAGGTCAAGACCGGTTGACGGGCGACTACAACAGTTTCTGGGCAGATCGGGACTTGCTGAACTTCACAAACAACATCAAGTGCGCGGTGTTGATGGCTCATGGATTCAACGACTGGAATGTCGTTCCAGAGCACAGCTACCGAATTAGCAGTGCAGTGAAAGGCCGAGTGCCGCTTGTGCAGTATTACCACCAAGGCGGTCACGGCGGCGAACCTCCTATGATCCTTATGAACAAGTGGTTCACGAGGTTTCTCTACGGCGTTCAGAATGGAATTGAGAACGGACCCAAGGCGTACATCATGCGCGAGGGTGAATCGACCCGAAACACCTTCCCAACCTCCTACGCCGACTATCCGAATCCTGCCGCTTCGAACGTGAAACTCTATCTAACTCCCGGTGTCGAATTCGGCGGCGATCTCTCGCTCACCGCCCCGACAAAGGCAAAAGATGGGGTGTTCACAGACGACGTCTCGTTCGGCCCGTCTGCTCTGGCGCAGAGTCAGTCATCGCCCAATCGAATGCTGTACACCACAGGTCAGTTGCGCGAAAAGCTCCACATTTCGGGAGTTGCACAGATCTCGATCAACATGTCGGTAGACAAGCCTGCGGCGAACCTTTCGGTCTACTTAGTCGAATTGTCGACAGTTGATGGCAAGACGACATCCACCGTCATCACCCGAGGCTGGGCCGACCCGCAGAACTATAGATCGCTGGTCAAAGGCGGCAACTACCATTCGTTCGAAAAGGGTATTCCGCTCACGCCTGGGCAAGCGTTCAACATCACCTTCGACCTCCAGCCGACCGACCACGTTGTCGGCGCAAAAAAGGAGATCGCGGTGATGATCTTCTCAAGCGATCGTGAATTCACACTCTGGCCAAAAGCAGGCACGAAGCTCACCGTCATCCATGGTAGCCGCACTTCCTTCAACCTCCCCGTCGTGGGCGGGATTGAGAAGTTCAAGGCTGCGATGGGAGTCAAGGGGTAACGGCAAGGGCGCCCGGAGCGCGAAGGCATCTTGAGCGAGTTCGTTCACATCATTTTGTGGACGCGCCCTTGCCCTTTCTCGGTAACTTTTCTAGAGTCACCTTGCCCTTGACTGCCTCAATTCTATTTTGAGTTCCTTTGGCAAGTTCAATTGCACCAAGGAACACCGCCCATCGTTTGGCATTTTCAACGTCACTCTTGTCAAATTCGTGGAGTTCCTGCTGCAGATCGCCCGACTTGCTGGGTTGCTTCGAATCACTCGGTACAGCTGCCATCAGATCGCACAATGCATCATAGACTGGGTATTCCTTTTTCAAATTATCCGAAAAAGCTTGTCGAACGACGTCTTGTTCTTTTGATTTCGTCAGGGCGAGTTCCTCACCCAACTCGGTGAGCTGGCACTCTCCATCCTCTACTTTAAGCATGCCCATCCGCACCAAAAAATCACGACGTCTCAGCGGGGCTGTCGTCTCTGTTGAGACACCGTTAGTTGCTTGCCACTCAAATAGTTTCCGCCTCGCGTTAACCGTGGTCTTTGGGTTTCCAATTTTTCTTAGAATGAAAATCACACGATCAAAATAGTTGCCCTGTTCAGAGGGAAATGCCGGTAGGCGGTGACTGTGCAAGGCTTGCAGCTGGCTCTTTAAGGAGTCAAATCTATCGACGCTTTTCGAGAATGTGCGCAGTTGCTCCGCTGTTTTTTCCCAACTCTCACATTTCAGCTGCTTGAGTTCTTCCTGCAGGTGCCTTACTGCAAAACCCCTTTTAAGTTCAACTCCATATTCAATATTTGTCCGCAAACCCTTTCCTGTCAGGTTCGCACTTCCCACAACAGCTGAGGCATCTTCAAATAGGTAGACCTTGGCATGAAGATTGGGGACGTGAAATACTTCTACAGAATCTTGATATTCCTCAAGTAGGGAGGCGATCGCTTCTAGGTCAAGAGAATCCATGAGGACAGCCAGTTCGTCCAGCTTCGTCATAATGATCAGCTTCTGTCCTTCCTTTAGCTTCCTCCTAGCCAGCGTCACGACCACCTGTTCTAGCCCTTTCTTTGTAATGAATGGACTAACAAGAAAGAGGGTGCCTTGTTTCCAGGCCTTTAACCTCGTTTCTAGCCAGGAATGTGTAGCTCTAGTGTCCAGAAGCATGCCTGACACCTTCAGAGGATTATTGGGAGTTGCACTCATATGCCCACTTTCGCATATGAAGTGCGTTATTTGCTACACATTCACATAATTCGGACACATATGAGCGGCAACGAACGTAAGACGAACTCTCGTCCTACCCTCCCTTTCGGAACCTCACCATCGCCTCCGCAAGGGCCTTCCCGATCGGGGCGACGATCTTTGCGGCACCGAGGTAGTGATACTCTCGGTTTGAGGCGCCTTCGAGGGCCTTGCGCTCTTCGGGGGTGAAGAGTTCTGCTCGGAATTTTTCGAGCTCGGTTGCTCGCTGCTCCTTCGTTAGGCTCGCATCTTTTCGGAGTTCTTCAGACTTCTTGCCGACCTTGTCGTTCCGCGTCACAAGCTCTTCGAGCTTCGGGTCCCAGAAGTTTTCGGTCAGGACATTTACCACAGAACCCTTGAATTCGGGGAGGCTCGCAGGGGCGGCCATGGCTTCCCGGAAATGAACCATGGCGTTCTCCTTCTTCTGCGCTCCCCCGACTCCAAGAACACCGACTACGAATGGCATTTTGGGGGCGGAGAGGTCTTTGCGGACATCGCGGATGAACTGCGCGAGCAACGTGGAGTAGCTGTCGTATCCGCCTCGCTTGTTGCGGTCGGGGTAGACATCTCCATCGACAAGGTCGTTCCAACCCTGGAACCATACAAACCCAGCGAGCTCGTATCCTTGCTTGGGATCGTACGCTCGATACGCTGGCTTAATGTCGCCCACAATCCTTTTGACGTAGTCGATCATAAGGTGGTAGTAGCGTCCCGTTGCATTCAACTTTTCCGCTTTTAGCGCAGCGATGTCTTTGCCTTGCTTTTCATACTTGCTCAACTGGAAGGGATTGAATTCATACGGGCCAGCGCTGGGTGGGCGAAAATCGGTGTGCAGGCTCTTTCCACCCCACGCCGTTTTGATGATGAGGATCGGCTCATCGACTAATTTCTGCATGTAGAGACCGAACGTGTACTCTGGGCCGATCTTGTCCGAATCGTTTTGGGCTCCGTAGCCCACCCATAGCTGGCCCTGCTTTTCTCCCTTAGGGTCGCCGATCTGGTTGCCAAACAGATAGGAGATCCACACCTTGTCACAAACCCGCGACGAACCGTTTGCATTTCGCATCTCCCGCAAAATCGGCGCAGTAAACGGATCCCGCGCCATCGCATCAAAGGTCGTAGCTTTGGCGTGACCCTCCATATTGGACTGTCCGGCCAAGATATAGATCTTGAGCGGCTTCGGGGCAGGTGCAACTGCGAACCCAATACAGAGCAGCGGTAGCAGCGTCATCACAGCTTGTAGAACTGCTCCCAGTCCTTTCTCGGCGGGGCACCATTCAGCAACTCGTTGGCAACTTTATGGTTGGTGATTTGTTTTGTTGCGGCATCGAACTCCACCTTTGCGCCAACTCGCTGAGCGATGATTCCAATGGCCATCGTCTGGCAAAGCGGACCAGAAACCGCGAAGTTTGAGCGGCAGGTCTCTTCCCCTTTACAAGCTCGAATGAAGTTGACGTAGTGATTCGATGGGCTCTTTTGGACGTCGGGGAGATTGATGTCCTTTGCCGCTCCGTTGTTGATTATCTGGAGCGTCGATCCGTGCGAACCGCCTTTGAATGTATGTCCCTCACCGTAGATCACCTTTCCGGGCGGGTTGACCATTGTCTCGATCGTCCCGGATGTGGGTGGCGGAATGTTCGGGTCAACTACGCCACCACCGAATCCGGCAGGCAGCGGCGGAAGATTCTTCACTCCGTCGTACCAACTCAAAACCAATGGGGGCATCGATCCACGCTCAGGGAATTTGAACTCTAGCGTCGTCGCCTGCGGGAAAATGAAGCGGCTGTGGCCATCGAGCCTGACCGGGTCAACCTCAGTCGGCAAGCCAAGGTGAAGAAACTCGTGGGCGGTATCAAAGATGTGTGCACCCCAGTCGCCGAGCGCGCCATCGCCATAGTCGTACCAAGAGCGCCATTCGCCGTTGAGATACTTGTGGTTGAACGGGTGGTTGTGGGCAGTCGCGTTCCACAGGTCCCAATCAAGCTGATCGGGCGTGGCTTCGGCAGGAAAATAATCGTTCACGACCATCCCGTGCCAGCGTCGTGAGCTATTCATGAACGAGGTGATCTTCTTGACGTTCTTGATCACTCCTGCCTCGGTCCAAGCTTTGAACTGGAAGTAGTTCGCCTCGGAGTGCCCTTGGTTGCCCATCTGGCCGACCACCTTGTACTTCTTCTCCGCCGCCATCATTAGCTCGATCTGCTTAAAACTGTGGGCGATTGGTTTTTCGACGTAAACGTGCTTGCCCATCGACATCGCGAGCATCGCGATGGGAAAGTGTGAATGGTCTGGAGTCGCGATACAAACTGCGTCGATCTCCTTGCCCATTTTGTCGAACATCGTTCGGAAATCACGGAACTGCGGCACATTCGGATGGTCCTTAAGCGATCCAAGCGTGTGCTTCGCACCCATTTCGGTATCGCAGAAGGCGACGATATTGACGAGTCCAGTTGCTTGCATCGCCTTGACGTCGTCTGATCCACGGTTGCCAATACCTACACACGCCACGTTCACCTTATCGTTCGCCGAGAATCTTCGGAGGTTTTCAGCTGCTCCAAAAACGAAGGTTGCCGGGAGGAGCGGCGTCACTCCAGCTGCCACCATGCCTTTTAGGAAGGTGCGCCGATTGATTTGTCCAGAGTTGTTTTGGTTCGGTTTGTTAGGGTCCATAGATTTCCTCTCAGCGCTGAATGCGAATCTTGATGTTGCGGAAGGAGACTTTGTCGCCGTGGTCTTGGAGCAAGATGTGTCCGTCTTTCCATTCGCCGAATCCAGGAATTGTCTTGTACTTGCTCAAGGCAACATTTGCCCGAAAGTCAGCAGAGCCACGGTCGTATTCCAGCAGCTTTTCGCCATTGAGCCAGTGCTCCACGTGGTTTCCTCGGCTGACGATGCGGGCCGTATTCCACTCGCCAATCGGGTTCGGCTTCTTGCTACTCGGGGCTGGCATCAGGTCGTAAAGCGAGCCTAATGTTCGGTCGCCGTTTCGCCCAAGTTTGGCGTCGGGGTGTCGAAGATCGTCGAGAATCTGGAACTCAAGCCCAATCGCAGAGCCAGTCGAGGTCTTGGCGCCTGTGCCTGTGATCGGGTCTAGGTTTGGCTGGACGAAGATCTTGATTCCGCTGTTCGTGCCTTCGCTGATCTTGAAGTCGGCGACCAGTTCGAAGTCGCTATATCTCTCTCGAGTTATAATGTCGCCGCCTGCGGCTGACTCCTTGCCTCCGGTCGCAAGGACGTTGAGAGTTCCATTCTCGATGACCCAACCTTTGCTCGGGAAGGTCTCTGCTTTCGCGCTTCGCCAACCGTCAGTCGACTTACCATCCCAAAGCAGCTTCCAACCATCGGCTTTCTCTTGATCGGAAAGCGTGTTCGGGGTCTGGGTCAACTCGGTGATCATCAAGTTGCGCCACCGGACTTGGGCTCCTTCTGCGTCTTTGCCGACATTATGAACCTGGAGACCGATCAATCCGCGTGGGGTCATTCCGTCTTTGACTGAAGCGCACGGCTCACCATTCATCCAAGTCTTGATAGAATCACCAATCGCTTCGACTCGGATGTGATTCCAGTCGTCTCGTTTGAAAAGCTTGCGACCTTGCTCTGTGAAAGCCTTGCCATTCCCGCCAAGTGCACCCGGGAAAAGCCAATCGCGCCTCCCTTCGTCGTACACGCCCGCCGTCCACCATCGATCTCGTTTCGGGTCGGGATCAATCTCGATCTGGTACCCATGAACTCGGCCAGCAGGAACATTGATCTTCTTGCCTCGCCACTCTACTTCGGTTTTGTGGTCGAAGCATTCGCTGCGAATCTGAACGCCAGAATTCAACCGAGGATCGACCTTGAAATCGTATTCGAGGACGAAGTCGCCGTAGGTCTTCTCAGTGCACAAAAACGAGTTCGGCGAGTTCAGCACTGCTGTGCCAACGATCTCCCCACCCTCGACTTTGTAAAGCGCCTTCCCCCCTCGCCGAACCCAACCCGTAAGGTCTTTCCCGATCATATTGGTCGGCGTCTGAGCATGCGCGGTCACGTTTGCGAGCGTCAGGAACAGGGCACAAAAAGGAAGTAGCTTTT
Source organism: Fimbriimonadales bacterium (assembly GCA_038222255.1). Taxonomy (GTDB): domain Bacteria; phylum Armatimonadota; class Fimbriimonadia; order Fimbriimonadales; family Fimbriimonadaceae; genus Fimbriimonas. The sequence goes on from JBBRHU010000171.1 coordinate 6,590, forward strand.
GCATGGCAAGTCCAACCGCGCCCCCCACGGCGCCAATGGGTTTTCGGCCAGTCTACTCCGATCTGTGCGGCACGTGAAGCGCTTTCCTAGTTCAAACCCTGAGCAATCCGGCTGAACTCGCGAGCGCGTTCGATGAGCTGGGCTCGGCTCAGCTTTGGGTCGACCAAGCTACTTCCAACTCCGACCGCCACCGCGCCTGCATTGAGGAAATCTGCGAGCGTGGCTAGGGTGACGCCGCCCGTCGGCATGAGCGGGATATGGGGAAGCGGGGCTTTGAGCGACTTCAGGTAGCTCGCTCCGCCAAGCGCGTCGCAGGGGAAGATTTTGATGACATCTCCACCTGCCTGGAACGCGATGATCACCTCAGTTGGGGTGAGCGCTCCGGGTGCGACGACGATACTGGCAGCGTTGCACGCCCTTACGGTATCTACGCTAAAACCTGGACTCACGATAAACTGCGCCCCTGCCTCAATACAGTCCTCGGCTACTGAGGCATCGAGCACGGTGCCGGCGCCGACGAGCACTCGGTCGTTTTTCGTCAGTTCTCGGATCGCCTCAAGCGCCCCTGGGACGGTCATCGTGATCTCAAGCACGTCGATGCCTCCTTCCACCAGAGCCTCCGCCATTCTGACCGCGACTTCGGCTGACGAGGCGCGCACGACC
>JBBRHU010000172.1:0-7230 GCA_038222255.1 Fimbriimonadales bacterium
ATCAGGAGATTGCCTTTGTGAACTTTCAAGGGGATGAGCAGTCGCGAACATTCGGCGACATCGCTCGCCATGCGATGAATCATGGCACCTACCACCGTGGGCAACTTCGTGCCATTGTCGGTCAGATCACAACCGAGTTCCCCGAGACTGACTTCATCTTGTTCAGCTACGAGCGACGATGCTAGGGAGTAGAACAGGACTTGCGGTCACCGGGACCGCGGGCTGCGCGGGAAAGAGAGACACGCCTATCGGCACCTCGCAGGGTTACCGCAATGGGACATCAATTCGTCTAGCCTCGAATTGTGATTTCCCTTCTCGTTCTGCGCCTGGGATCTAGGGACTTTCCACGATTTGTCCGTCCACATTTCGACGTCATAAAGCCCAACTAAAAATCAAGTCTATCTCGCGATAACTTCGACTAAAAACAAAAAAACCACATCTTTTACAATGTGGCTTTTGAAGTTTGGGTGCGGGGACAGGATTTGAACCTATGACCTCCGGGTTATGAGCCCGACGAGCTACCAGACTGCTCCACCCCGCGGTACAAGTGAATAGTATCCATCTTTTGAGATGCTTTGTCAAGGGCCTGTTAGGGTCGGACTCGGGAAAATGGACTTCTTTGAACTTAACATCGGTCTTGTCCCTGGATTTTTCAACGAGGATTCGATGAGTCTTCGACCCACAAAAAAGGGACTCATTCCCCTCGAGTTGAGCCCCATCCATCAAATTGGACTACTTCTTTTTTCGAACGAGCTTAGTGACGAGTTTCAATGAACCCTTCGACGTGAGCTTGAGGTTGTCGCCTTCCAGCACGAAAATGTAGGGGGTGACGTTTGAATCCCGGTCTGTAAACAGAAGGTCGTCACCCTTCACGCACCACTTGGCGCTAAATTTGTTGTCGATTACTCCACCAGGGGTGCTGACCTTGCCGTTGTAATCGAAGACACCGTCTGCTTTGAGATCGTAGTGTGCCTTGTTGTCAGCTGAGGACCAGTATCCGACGAAGCGGTCGTCTGGCTTTCCGTCAAAAGCAACTTTCGGCTTCTCTGGTACTTCGTCAGAGTCCTCTCCCTTGTTGCAGCCCTGCAACAAGAGCGCGCTCAGTCCTAGGGCAAAAAAGAGTTGGGCGTGCGGTCGAGCCATGGTCATGTTGGCAATGTACCCCTAAATGTCTGGAGAGGCGGTTGCCCGCCCCCCCAAACACTTTGATGATCTACTTTCCGGCCGCCTTACGAGCAGCGTTCATCTCCTGCGACTGTTTCTCCATTGCTTGTTGCTGAGCAATTCCACCAGCCGCCCCTCGGCGGGCTTCGGCAGGCATGTCTGCAGGCAACTGATCGACGCTCTTTGGAGTCGCCGCAGCTGCCTTTTTGGCAGCCTCAACGTCACCGGAATCGCCTCCGCTATTACACCCAATGGTGAACAGCACGAGAAGAGAAGCAAGAGGTAGCAGTTTTTTCATTATCGTGCGTAGGCAGCGCAGGCGTTACCCGGCGTGAACAGCCAATCCCAGTTGTCGTTTCGATCGCTCGAAATGCCCTTGATGTACATGTACTGGCACCAGTTAAATGCACCCTTTCGGACGAACTTTGCGTGGCCATCAGCGAACGCGTTGTTCATGCCGTTATAGCGATATCGTGCAATCGACCAGCTCGGCGAAGAGGTTGCATCAGCATCCCACTTCTCGTGGCTGGTAGCACCCGTGAAGACTGGCGGCCATTGTGCGCCACCGAACCACCACCAGGATGCCTCGGAGAAGTCTCCAGAAGCCCCCCAATCCGGGTTGATGCCGATCGTGAAGATCGCCGTGATCTGCGCAGGAGCATCTAGCGCGGTCTGAGAGACCGATGGCTGGACGGGCTTGCCGCTGGAAGTTCCGTCGCCGTTCTGATCGCAGATCCAGTTCGACAACGTTGCATCCCAATAGCAGTAACCGGGCGAAAGATTTCGATTCGTGGTGTAAGCACCGCGAACGCCTGGCTTTGCAGGAGTCTCGAAGATTCCGCCTTGTGCGAGCTTAACGGTAGCGTTATAGGCTGCCTGTCCGTTTTTGACGTAAGGCATAATTGCCTCTCGCCAGGTGATTGGAGCGTTCCAACCACCAACATATTGCTGACCAAGATAGACTTGGCGAACAAACATGTCGTCGGAGTCGCCGCTATAAAGCATCTGGGCGGTGCCAAGATTCTTCATGTTGGAGAGGTCAGCAGTCTTTTTGGCGGCAGCCTTAGCTTGCGCAAAGACGGGGAAAAGAATGGCGGCAAGTATCGCGATAATCGCGATGACAACCAAGAGTTCAATGAGTGTAAATGCTCGTTTCATGGATAATCACCTCTGCTTTGAGGTGGGGGAGGGGCCGTGGATTCTCGAATATCGAGCCCACAGCGGTACGACAAGTGCCCAGCGGAGCGGTCTCCGCTGTCAATCATGTGGAAAAGCTTTTTTGTGGCGTCGTACGCCATCTGTTCGACTGGCTGAGAGATCGCCGTCAGTTTCGGCTGAGTCAGTTCGCAATAGAACGTGGAGTCATATCCAACCACCGATAAATCTCGAGGAACAGAGATGCCAAACTCGGTCGCCCTATTTAGGATCGCTCCTGCCATGACTTCACTAAAGGTGATAATTGCTGTGGCGTGGCCGTCAGACCGCATCCACTCATCGAGCTCATAGCAGTTCTCTTCCCAGACAAGGATTCGGCCGTCGATGTCGTGATTCTGACAAGATTGCCTAAAGGCCGACTGGCGCTCTTGCCCCTCAACGCTTTCTTTATTGAACGGGTCGATGGCAAAGGCGATCTTGCTATGGCCAAGACTGATAAGATGCGCGACTGCTAGCTCAAGCCCGTGGTAGTTATCGCAACAAAATGTTGCAGATCCGGGGAGGCTCGATTCTGGCGCATGAATGAAGACTACAGGTAGCTTTGCTCGGATCAGTCGTGCAGCCTCTGAACTGCCCGCCGGTACTGTACACCAAACTAAACCGTCAAATCGTCCGTCAGCCAGGGGCTTGTCAGAACTGGTAAGTAGCTTGGGGCAAATCGTCACGCTGATCTCGTGCTCAAAAGCAGCTTGAGTAACACCCGCGATAAGCTTCAGAAAGTAACCACTCTTGTGGTCATCGATCTTAATATACTGATAATAGAGACCTCTAGTATCAGTGCGCTGCGTTCGGAAGCTTCGAGCGAGATTGTTGGGCTGATAACCGAGTCGGTCCGCGACCAACCTCACACGATCCGCAGTCTCTAAAGAAACGCGAACATTGGCCCCCTTATTGTGGAGCACTTTTGAGACGGTCATCGGCGACACGCCAGCCTCTTCCGCAACATCGCGAATTGTGGTAACCATGATTTATCTGTAAATCAGAAACTTACAAACAATATATCAGGCATTTTCCCAACAATCAACGAAATTCAGAGAAAATTCAGAAAATTGTATACATCAGGAGGGCGTCTTGCCCTGATGAAGATTGACCATGGCTCCCATAAGGGTTTTCTCGGCCTGTCCCTGATTCCCACTCTGAATCGCACGGAGAGCCATCGTAACCTCTTGAGCTTCCGAAGTACGCCCCTCTTGGGCCAGAAGCATCTGAGTCTTCTGAAGCTCTTGGATTGCACCCATTTGCGTGAGTTGCCCAGACTTCAGGCCCATGATTGTCTTCTCGACTGCCTTCGACGCAAGAAGGACCTGGCACGAACTCTGCACCCGAGTGTTCACTGGCAGTGAGTAGCGCGCGCTATCGGAGGAGAACTCAATAACAAAATCTAGCGAGACAGTCTCGGTCTTTCCAGACGCGATGTCGTCGTAAATCAGCTTTCCAGCGGCTACTCGATAATGACCCAAAGGGTGGTTGGGGAAATCAAAATCGAAGATCTGCTCGATCGTGCTTCCTCGCTCGAGGTCGGCGAGTTGCAGCGTGACTTCTCCACTCGTAGCTGCCTGTGGCGAACGCATATTCACCCAACGGGAAAGCTTCATCTCGACTCGCAAGTTTCTTCCAACAACCGTCATGAGCTTTTCGAGCTCCGCACGGAAGACTTCTGGAATCATCTCCGGGCGTGGAATGTAGTAGTAGTTTCCTCCTGCACGCTTAGCCATCGAAGCCAGGAGCTCTTCGTTGTAGTCGGGTCCAAAGCCGAGGAAGGTGCAAGTAATACCCCGAGACTTTATTTCGCCGGAGTGCGCGACGAGCGCGGTGAAGTCCTTAATTCCGGCAGTCGGATCACCGTCTGTCAGAACAACGAGTCGAGTTGCTCTCCCAGGATCATTCACGCTCAGAACCTGTTGAGCTGCTAGTGCAAGGCCGTCATAGAGGTTGGTCGTGTTCCCAGGCATCAACCTTGCAATGCCATCTTTTATCGGCTGCTTGTTCGTCACTCGTTGGGGAGCCATCAACACATCGACGGTCTCCTCAAAAGTGACGATACTGAGAATGTCATTTGGTCCAAGAAGATCGACAACGTGACTGCAAGCTTGCTTGACGTACTCAAGCGGAGGGCCTTCCATTGAGCCAGACCGGTCAATCACAAGACATAGGTTAAGCGGCGTTCTTCCGCCTGCTCCAAGTCCCGCCATGGCCCCACCGCCGATGATCTCCAGGAGAAACTGCTCGCGTGCGGGGCCATTCGCCAAAGTGACTTCACGCCCCTGCGTGAGAGTGACCTGGATGCCAGGCGCACCAGACATTGCAGCGGTACGCAGCGGATCAAATGCACCCATCGCCTGTGTGCGACTCATCGCCGAAGTCTTATTTGGATCGGCCATGGGCGATCCCGAGAGCATTGTTCGGTTAGGGTCTAGGCGTGTCGTTTGATCCATAATTCTTCCTTAATCTTATCCTGCATCCACTCGGAAGGTTGTGACACCCACCTTTATTAACGCTCCGGCTGGGGCAGTTGCTTGCTGGACGCGCTGACCATTCACGAAAGTTCCGTTCCTGCTTCCAAGGTCCTGAACATTGACTCCGCGTGAGTCCGGTGAGAACCGAGCGTGTTTGCGCGAAACCCCAGAATCGAACGCGAGTGGAATCCCGGTTGCCTCACGGCCCACCTCTAGCGGACCCAAAACCGCGAATCTCTGGCCAATCAGCGGACCGTCAATCGCCACCAACCCGAATCCCGAAGCGGTTGGCGTTGCTGCAGGAGAGCCCATCTGGATTGTCGGCTGTTGGGGTATCTGCTGTGGCATCGGCTGCATCTGCGTGGCCTGAACGGGACCGCCCTGCATTGGTGTGGGCTGCGCATAGGGCTGGCTGGACTGGGCCGGATAGCCGGGTTGTTGCGGCATCCCGCCAAGCGGATAACTCTGACCGGGATAAGCCTCAGGGCCACGTTTCGGCGCGGCCATGTTCTTCACCAAAAACTGCAACTGAAACCCACCAATCTGTATGACTGAGCCAGGGGCGAGAGCGCATGACTGCACTCGCTGACCGTTTACAAATGTGCCAAGCGGTGATCCACCATCTTGAAGGATGTATTGACCGTTTTGCTTATGAATCGCAGCATGGACGGGAGCAACGTTCGGGTCACCAAACAAAGGGACGTGTGCGCTTTCGCTGCGGCCTATGAATGTCTGCCCACCATCAATCGACCATTCACGGCCCTCGTTTCGACCCAGTTCAAGTCGAAGCCATGCCGACCTCAAGAGCCGCTCAACTAGGCCAATGAATAGCGAAATTAATGCCCCCAAAAGCACAAAGGTGATTGCCCTCGAAGTCCCACCGACTTCCCCGGCGTTGCGCCCCTGTACGGCGAGTTGGGCGGGTGCGAGCAAGGTGCCTACGATGTCAAACATAAGGCCCGCGATCAGCGCGCCGATGAATCCACCGATTGCACCTTGAGTGATTTTCTTGGTGTTCAGACTGCTCGCGCCGATTGAAGCTCCGAGGAGAGTTCCTATCGGAAGGAAAATCATCGTGCGCGCGATAATCTTCATGGGTAGCGGTGCGTTGAAGAGCACGCCAACGGGAAACATTCCCTTCAAGATCGCTCCTCCGATGGAGTGCCCGAGTGCAGCACCGACCGCACCGAAAATGAGGCCCAATCCAAGGCCGCGGAGGATGTGAACCTTGCCGCCGCGATTGAGACCGTCAAGACCGCCGATGCTCGACCCAATCAACGCTCCAAGGAGGAGCATCGCAGTGATCTCCCAGCGCTCCCAGCGAATGTCTTCGATGTTGCGCGGCGCAAACGGTTCAGTAATCGCCCAGCACACTGCCCCGGCGATAGCTCCAACCAAAAAACGTAGCGCAACTAATCCCAAATTTATTCCTCAAACCGAAAGCGAACCGCGCCGAACTGGACCGAATCGCCAGGACGCAACACGACGCTGGAAGTCAACTTCGCACTGTTGACAAACGTGCCGTTCGTGCTCCCGTGGTCAGCGATAATCACCTGATCCCCGGTCAGAGTTAGGGTTGCGTGCTTCCTGGACACCGTGCTCTCGCTCGGCAAACTCAGCCACAAACCTAGTTCTCGTCCCACCACATTGTCTCCAGCTTCGATCGGCACTTCCCCACCCGCGTCGCCGATCAACCTTAGTTGCTTTGGCCCAGTTGATACCGTGGACGGGGTGGGAACCAGGATTGGGTCGGCGGTTGCGTCATCCAGGACGATTTTCTGTACCGGAGCCGGCGCTCTAGGCATCGGTGCAGGTGCTGGGTCGTCCTGCTGGTCGTCTGGCTTCGGGATCTGCACCCCGAGTTGCTCAAGCTTCGGAGCAAGTTGGTCGCCGTTTTTCTTCCACAGTTGGAGTGCGTAGTAGATCGCTCCACCAATGATTCCGAGACCAAGCAGGTAGACCAGAATCGTGCCAAGCGGATTCGCGGAATTCGAATTGGCCGACGACTTCTTGTCGTCAGAGGGCGAATCGGGGGTTCCAGGAGTCGCGGGCTTAGGATCGTCGCCGGATGGTTTCGCATTATCTGGGCCTGGCGTCGCAGGTTTTGAGGGCTGACCCGGTGCAGCTCCAGAATCCACCTTGTCTGCAATCGCCACGGCCAAAGTGGGAGATATGTCGCTACGCTCAAGTGCAAGATCAAATGACTGCTGGAGTTTCTTGTCTTTCCCGCCGCTCTTGTAGGTGACGGTCAGTTCGATCTTCCCCGGTTTGACCGCAAAAAATGTGACTTCACCTTTTGAACTCGGCACGAGGAGCTGAGGCACAGATCGTCGACCGTCTTTGAGTTCGACTTGAGCAGCGTCTACAGGTTTACCTCCGGCTTCGACACGCACCT
>JBBRHU010000173.1:0-7195 GCA_038222255.1 Fimbriimonadales bacterium
ATATGATCGATTCTCAGATTGCCTGGGGCGGAATGACGAGCCTTTATCGAGAATCGAACATGAGCTACGCAGACAATCACGCCTACTGGAACCATCCAACATTCCTCAAAGGCGACTGGAGCTCAACGGACTACCGCGTCAACCGTAAAGCGCTTGTTGACACGCTCGCGTCAAACCAAGGCACTCTTGCAGAACTTGCCGCATTTCGAGTTGTCGGCAAACCCTATTCGATCTCCGAATACGACCATCCCGCTCCCAACGACTACGCATGTGAGATGATGCCGCTGTACTCGGTGTTTGCATGCATGCAAGATTGGGACATCATCTACACCTTTGCCTACGAGAAGACGGGCACAGGGCTGAAGAACGGACAATACGCAAGCTTTTTCGATCAGAACGGAATGACGGCGAAGTCGGCGTTCTTCGCTTCAGCAGCCGTGCTATTCAGGCAGGGACTTGTCCCCCCACTCGCCGGTCAAAAATACCTTTCTGCTGCAGGAGAGCGGCCATGGGAGAGATTCATGACACCGTTCCAAGGTTGGGCGACTCAGGGTGGAAGGCCAAATGTTTTGACCACGAGAATTGGGGTCACGACAAGCGCGAGGACTGAGAAGAGATCAGACACGACAACTCCAATGTCTGTTCAGAAGGGCACCGGTGGACTCGTTTCGATTACCGACACCTCGAAAGCAAAGTCCGTGGTTGGCTTCGTTGGGAGGAAATCTTTTCGGTTGAGCGACCTTGATCTGAGCTTCGGGACATGGGGCACCGATTTTGCTAGCCTAACTTGGGTTCCTCTCGACGGTAAGCCTCTCGCGACATCTGCTCGAAGCCTGATCACGGTCGTTGCGAGGACCGAGAACGAAGGAATGCTGTGGAACGAAGCCCGCGATTCGGTGAGCGACCGTTGGGGTGTTGCTCCGGTCAGGGCAGAAATAGTGCCGTGCAAGATAGGCTTTCGATCTGACAAACCAGCAACCGTCTACGTCCTTGACGCAACGGGTAAGCGGTTGAGAAAGCTTGATACCACCCGCGACGGGACCCGGTCATTGATCACAATCGGGGTCGATTCGAGATCTTGCTTCTACGAGGTGGTTCGCGGCTAGAAAAGAATCGGAGCTTCCTGTCGTCGGATGTTGATAAGCAGGCCCACGCTGGCCATGCACAACCACAGCGCGGTTCCGCCGTAGCTGAGGAAGGGTAGCCACAGGCCGATGACGGGAAGCATTGACACGACCATCCCAATGTTCACGAACGTGTGGACGACCAGCACTGCAAATAGTCCACCCGCAACCATTCTGTAAAAGGGATCAACCGCATAGAGCACAATCAGCCAAATGCGATAGAAGAAGAAGCTGAAGACGGCGAGAATGAGCGTGCAGCCGATGAGCCCTGCCTCTTCTCCGGGAACAGTAAATACGAAGTCGTTGTATTGGAAGGGAATGAAGTGGCTCTCTTTCTGCTCGCCCTTTAGATAGCCTTTACCCGAGACCCCACCAAGTCCAAACGCGATGGCGGATTGCTTCTGCTGATACTCGAGCGCCTTTCGCTTTTCCTTTTGCTCTCTAGTGGCTTCGGGAGCATTCAGTTCTCCGCGTCCAGTGAATACGCCGAGTCGATTTTCCTGGTATCCCTGCAGCAAAACTGACCTAACTGCCGGCACTTTGACTACGAGAAATCCCATGAGCGCGACACTCGCAACGATGGGAATCAGGAATTTTCCTGGCACTCCAGCGAGCAACGCAATCGTGAACCAGGCGATGGCGAGGATCCCGGCAGCCCCGTAGTGAGGTTGTTTCACGATCAGGGCCATTGGAATCGCTAGGTGAACAAGCGACAGTGCCACCGTCGAGAACTTCTTGACGTGTGCTTGCCGCATTGCAAAGAAGCTTGCTAGTGACAAAACCAAAAACAGCTTTGCGGCCTCAGAAGGTTGAAACTGCATCGGCCCAAGTTGGAGCCAACGTTCGGAGCCGTTGATGTTCTTTCCTACCGCGAGGACTGCGCCGAGGAGCAGCAAGTTCAGAACGTATATTGCGCTGGACAGCTTCATCCAGATTTTCGGCGGAACAACGATCAGGAAGGAGAATGGGACCAAGCCGATCATCGCAAACATGACCTGCTGACGAAAGAAGGAGAGGTTTCCCCGGCCATAGCCTTCGCTGTAAATGGACATCAAGCCCACGACCAACAACACCGCCGCGCCCGTAAGCAGCCATCCGTCAAACTGACCTTTCTGTTTCGAACTCTGGCCAATTTCGGTTCCACCTGTAATTGTGGCCACGGTTATTTGCCCTCGCTAATCGGCTCTCGAACTGATGCCGTGCCGAACGACCGCTGTAACACGCCCTTCTCGGGGGCGATGATGAACATCAACTCTCGGGTTGAGGACTTGTCAGCTGATTCCCAAATCGTAATGTTGACCCGAACTTCTAGGGCGTCTAGGGGTGCTGAAGCGAAGTAATACCGAATGCGCTTCCCGACAACTTGAGCCGAAGACTTGACGCCCTCCACTTCACCTTCCCACTTCGTCACTTTTCCCTCAACCCCGGGGTATGAAATCAGTGGGATAGGAGGGTCATAGGTTTCCCCCCCGCCCTCGCTGAAGAGGAATGAGTCGTTCAGATCAAGATACGACTCTTCCTCAAAGACCTCATCGTTCTTTTTCAGAATGAGTTGGAGCTTGGTGCCATCGTGTTCGGTCTCGATTTCAATCGGAATCTCGGTGCCTGCGAGGATGAGCTTTGCTTTGCGAGGCGGACTAGAATTTGCCGCAAGCTCGGCACGTCCAAAAAGAGCGCGGCTTTCCGGCTCCGTCGGTCCCCGGTGACACCCACAGCCAACCATGAAAAGTAAGGATACGCAAGACGCAAGAAACCAAGATTTAGATCTGCTGCGTGCCATCATCTCCTAATCTCTATGGCTTTTCGATCTTGATCAGCTTGAGGGAACGCTCAGCTTTTTGCTTGCCGAGCATTGCTACCGAAGTCATTTCAACGAGGCCAATGCCCTTTGCGTAGATCGCGTGTTGAGTTGTCCTTTCAACGGCTGCACCTCCACCGATTTCGACCGTGGTCTTCACTTCGCAAACATCTACCTTCTTGCCAAGCACCTCTCGGCTCCCGAGCACTCGGGCCTCTCCTTGAATTCGATAGACCTCAAGTCGCTCGTCCTTGCCTAGCTGCAACATGGTCTTCCAAGATCCTCTGTCTTTGTTCAGCTCAAGCATTGGCACTGGCTGGTTGAAGGGTCGGTCGATCTGGTTTGCGATCAGATAGACCCCTGACTTCGATGCCCGATAGTAGGATGAACCCATCGACTTTCCGGCAAGCGTTGTGGTCGTCACAGGAACAACCACGTCGTCGCCAGATTTGATGGGAGCAAGCACTTCATCAATCGTCGTCGTCTCACCGTCCACGCCTTTCTCCACGTAGGTGCGTTTGACTCCTGGCGTGAGATTGAAGAAGTCCGCAGCCAGCGATTCGGCGACTGCGGGTTTCTGTATTGAGAGTGCGAGGGCGGCGATAAAGATCATGGTTTGCGTTCCTGAATAATGATGGTCTTTTCCTTTCCGCTCGGATCTTTCGAAGTGATCTCCATCTTGATCATCCCGACTCCCTTCGTGTACCAGCTCCTGATGCTCATTTTGGACTTCTTGCCGCTCATCTCGGCGAATCCCTCTCCGTTGATCAAGAGCGCCTCACGATCAGCAACCTTCGTCTTGAGTTTTTGCATACCCACGACCTTGAAAGTTACATCCTGCTTGGTCTTTTCGCCCCGCGTGTTGAGCTCAATGGCGGTGTTCCAGGTCTTTCCTGGCTTGAGGCCGGTCGGTATTTCGATGCTCGGCTTCATCGAGGGGTCGAGTGTCGAATTCTCTGACCAAACTGCATCTGCGCGTAAAGAAAGATCGTTCTCGCCAAGGGAGGCGAGGCTTCCGGTTCGCGTCACCCTAAAGATCGCGCGATCCGACTTTATCTCAACTAGCTTTACGCTCTGAGTTCCCATCGCCTCGGGCTCCCCGGCGCTAATGATCTCGAAGTCTTGCGGATTCGTATTAGCTAGACCGTAATACTCGTAGGCATCGTTCTTGAGATTCGCCGGAATCTCGTCGAGAGTGACCACGGCAGTAGATGCAACGCTGGGTGTTGCATCCTGAGCGACTACGCTACTACCGGACGGCGGGGCCTTTTTATCATCAGCGGGCTTCGAATCGCAAGCGAGTGTGAAAACACCAAAGAGCGCGGCAAGGATAATTACAGTTGAACGAGTTCGCATCGTGGTTCCTATATCTACGGATGTTTTGCCGGTGTTGTGTTCCGGCTATTGAGAATGTCTACCGCCTCTTTAACGAGACGCTTCTCGCGAATCATATCCACGGTGATCGTGGACATCGGAAGTTCGTGTCTAATTCTTGGTGCAGCAATTCCAACGCCGTTGCACACAACTAGCAAGTGCCCACCGACGCGACGTTTAGTGTACTGCCACAGCCGGAGCCGACCTTCGTCGTTAAGGCTGAGTCGCAGGTTATAAAACTTGCCATCAGCGGAATCGTATTCATCAAAGCTTGCCTCTGTGATGAGGTCGCTGTTTACGATAACTTTTGCGTATCGCAAGATTCTTTCAGGCTTCTCGGCAAGTTCCTTTGCGCGAGCCGGGTCGATCCGCGATAGGAGAGTTTTGCGGATATCTTCCTTGAGCTTAGGATTCTTCTCGATGTTTCGAGCTTCTTCGACGTAGTAGCCGGCGATGATCTCAGGGGTCAAGTTCGGTTTTTCTTCGTACCGCTTCTCAATGACCGTAACCATAGTTGGTCGGTACGGGCTCTGAACTCGAGCCTCCATCACCTTCTCGACACCGCCAATATTTGCTCTAACCGGCACCGGGATGTCAACGATAATTCCGTCTTCGAGTGACTGCCTACGTACAGTCGAAAGAGGTGTCCCGTCCAACTTCATGTTGAGGTCGTGCTCAAGCTCCGCTGTGATCACAGGGTCGCCGTCGAAGGCTTTTTTCAGCTTCTCTGCTCGCCAGATAACGCGACGGGGTGGCCAGTGGTCATTCTCCCCCATCCCGTTGAGGCGCGAAACAAAATCACTGAGGCCAGTTTGGTTCCCTTCGAGAGCAAGCAGCATTTCTCGAAGCGGCAATCGATTCTTGATCGCACCCTCGGTTGCGCCGCCGCCGTCCTCAGATTCTTTGCCACCGAATCCTTCGCTGACCTGGACAAGTTGGGCAACAGAGTTAGCGACGATCACGCGGTACCCCGCGCCCGGCGCAAGGCCAATGAGATTTACTTTGGTGGGCGCAATGTCAGGAAAGACCTTTGACATTGCCATGGACTCGGTGATCGTGGAATAAGCAAAATAGCCACCACCGAGAATCACCGCAGCTCCGATCACGATTTTAGTAGAAGTGCGCAACATTATCTTTCGGGATATGAAAATCCTCTGTACCCCGATAACACTGGTAGTTTACCGTTCGTTCCGTGCTCAAGCACTAAAGCGGTTCATTCTGACGGGTTGTAGGTCGAATACAGGTTTCCAGCAAGCAGATTCGCCAATCCGGTGAGCGCAAGATTGACGGGCACGACCAGAGTTATTGACCACGCGATGTTAAGGTGGAGCAGAAGGGTACCGATGATGACGGCAATCCCGGGGGCGATCGCCATCGCCGCGGCGATGAGTTGAACAAGGCTTCTGAAACCACGTTGGGTTGGATCTTCGAAATCGGGAAAGAGCACCGAAATCGCGAGCACGATCGAGGTCAACAGAATGCCGAACGACGGTAGTGCGAACGAGCAAACGAGTGCCATCGGCCAAACACTCGGTTGCACAGCAACGATCACCAAATTTACGAGTGGAAAAAGGACGTAGAGATAACTCTTTGCCACGACTTCGTAAAACACGATCGTCTGCGAACTCAGCGGCAACGGCTTTTGAAGGTCTACCCTGCGAAGCAACTCGATGAATCCTGCCTGGCTACCAGCAAAGGAAAGCAGAAATACCATCATTCCCTGAGTGGCGACCATGAAGCCAGAAGCAACTCCGGACTGAGAGCCGAGGAGCGGGAAACCCACCAGGAAAACAAGGGCGATGGCCAGGAACGCAAGCGTGGTGGACAACGATCGGGTGGATAGAACGATCTGCTTCCAGAGCAATGCTCGTCCAGATGTCATGCGAAGACTTCCAACCCAGCGATACACACGACCACGTTTAAACCTAAACTTGCCGTTACGAGCCTGTTCGGCCATGATGCCGTAGCTGTCGCCCTTCCGCTGCATCTCGCGGAATGTCTCAGCGGTAAAACCACGCGATGCAGCCTGATCGTACATATTCCCGACCTGAGTCAGCGCGAGCCAGAGAGGGCCGATGATGAGTGCGAGCAAGCCGAAGAAACCCGCCAGCCCTTGGAATAGGCTTCCAGTAATCGGCGCCATGATCAGCGCCGTCGCAGCGGTGGCAGGCAAAAAGATGATTCGTAAGAAGATCGACTGAGAAATCGTGATCAAGCTCGCGAAGCTGAACTCACTCCGTAGCGTGAGGGTGATATAGGCGGCGGCGATAGCGAGCGCGCCGAAGATCCCCCCATTAATGAGCTTTCGGTTGCGGTCGCTGGCAAGGTCGTTACGGTTCACAAATAGGCTTGCCGCATAGCCGATACAAACCCACGAAAGGCTCATCAGGAACCAACTTGCCGGGAGCGCTCGACTGAGGTAGGCGCCGTGATCGGGGAACCTCCTGAAGAACATGCCAAGTGCGGCAAAGTTAAACCGCCCACCGATCATCGCCATCATGAACGGGAAGAGGACGGTCACAAGCTGATCTCGTACGAGTCGAAAAAGCAAGACCAAACGAGGGTTCACCGGTGTTGGAAAGAGGACGTCAACATCCGCAGGTTTGAAGCTTCCGCGGTATGCCAAGACACCCACCATCAGCATAAACGACATGACGCCGTACAGGATGAAGGCGAGCGAATCAGCGACAACCGGTGACGGAAAGTCGAACTTGAAGGGCACGGTGTTGCCGACGTCTAGCGCCCGTCCGGTTCGGCCCTGACCGTCAAAAGGGCGGAACACTAGAAAAGCCCAGTAACCGAGAAAGAACAGTGTTCCGACCACCCTTCGCGGCGAACTGATGGCTCGTTTGATGCCGTTGAGAAACGTCTTAACTGCTAGGAAGAACAGGGGCTTGAT
>JBBRHU010000174.1:0-7149 GCA_038222255.1 Fimbriimonadales bacterium
TCTGCCTCACGAGGATCTGACGATCATATAATGATAGCGGTTCTAGTCTCCGTTTTGGGTGATCCTGCTTCAGACACTCAAACGTTCAAGGTCTAGCGGTCAAGATTGGCGTTTTCGACTTGCGGAGGCGTGGATAGGCGAGGACCTAAACGAACTCCTGGGCAATTCGCAATCTAAACTAGAACACGGATGGCAGAACTTCTTCGACGTAGAGCCGAGCAGGTGGTGCGGGACGCGCTGGAGGACACCCCAGTTGTGTTAATTCATGGCCCCCGCCAGTGCGGCAAGAGCACGTTGGCACAAATGGTTGGACAGGGCCGAAGGTTCGTCACTCTAGATGACCCCGAGCCACTTCACCTCGCGAAGACTCGTCCTGCCGAATTCTTTCAAACCTACAAGGCGCCACTCTCTGTCGACGAAGTGCAGCGCGCGCCAGAGTTGTTCTTAGCTCTCAAGGCGCAAGTTGATCGCCAGCGCGAACCAGGTTCGTACTTGCTCACGGGTTCCGCAAACGTTCTCTTGCTACCGAAGATGGCAGATAGTCTCGCGGGTCGAATGGAAGTCGTCGATCTGACACCACTGACGCAATCGGAGCTCGCTCATCAAGAATCAAGGCTGCTCGACAAAATCTTTGACGCCGACCTCGAACTCCCCGACAAGATTCTAACCACGATTCCGCTGGTGGATCGCATTCTCGCGGGAGGATTCCCGGAACCCGCTCTGAGAAAGCCCACTCGACGCCGTGCCTGGTTCGATGCGTATGTGCGAACGCTGATGGAGCGAGACGTGCGGGACCTGGCGAACATTGATGGCCTCACCCAACTCCCCCGGTTGCTCTCCCTACTCGCTGGGCGCGCGGGTGAACCGCTCAACATCAGCGGCTTGTCGCGAGAGCTGAACATCCCACACACGACCCTGACGCGGTACATCGACCTGCTTCGGTCGGTGTTCTTGCTCCAACTGATCCCTTCGTGGTCGGTCGAGGAAGGTCCCCAGATGGCGAAGTCTCCAAAGGTCTTCCTCGTGGATTCGGGCCTTCAGGCGGAACTTCTACGGACGGATGCAAAGCGCCTTGTTGAAGATGGCGAGAGGCTAACTCTCCTTACTAAAGGCTTTGTAGCGAACGAACTTGCGAGGTGGCGCGTGACCCACGAAGAGCGACCGGGCTTGATGCACCTCCGGACGATCAAGCATAAGGAGATCGACTTTATCCTTGAATCTCGAGACGGACGCCTCATCGGCATCGATCTCTCGCTTGGGCTCACCGTACATCCCGACGATTCGGAAGGGCTTGAGTGGCTACGCGAGGTCGCGGGAGATCGATTCTTCCGAGGATTTGTACTTTATCGCGGAGAAGAAGTGCGGCCGCTCGGGCGCGACCTGTGGGCCGTGCCCTACGACTTCTTGTGGGCGAGTTGAGGTATGGTTCAAAAAGTGGATCGACGGAATCTCCACCAACCATGCGAGAGAGCGAACGTACGTTTGCTTGTCCGGGTTGTTTGCGACTCAGTCGAACTCCGTCGTACGCGTCGTATCTAGGGGAACTGGTCCCCCCATCTGCGCTGACGCTGCCAGTTCCCCCAATTCTCCGCTATCTTGCCCAATGACGGGTAACCGATTGAGATTTTGAATTCCCTATGTTGAAATACGACACGATTAAGAAGCTGGATGAAGATCACGTCATCCAAAGTTATCGACGAATGCCCGCGTTATTTGTCCAGGGCTCAGGATGTAGCCTCTGGGACAATCGAGGTAACGAATATCTGGACCTGCTTGCCGGCATCGGAGTCTGCCAGCTCGGCCATTGCCACCCCGCCGTGGTTGCCGCAATCACCCGCCAAGCTCAGCAGCTCATCCACACCTCAAACCTGTTTTTGACCGCCCCACAGGCGCAACTCGCAGCGAAACTTGCCGAGATTAGCGGAATGGACCGAGCGTGGTTCGGAGTGTGCGGTGCAACCGCCAACGACGCCGCCCTGAAGATGGCGCGCAAACACGGTAACAAAAAACGACCGGAAGGTGACTACCAAATCATCTCCCTCCTCCGCTCATTCCACGGTCGAACCATGGGCGTTCTCGCCTCGACCGGGCAGCGAAAATACCAGCGCTCATTCGACCCGATGGTGCCAGGCCACATCTACATCGAGCCGAACGATATCCAAGCGCTTCGAGAAGCCTTCTCACATAAAACCGCAGCGATCCACCTTGAGACAATCATGGGGGAAGGTGGCGTAACTCCGCTGACGACCGAATTCTTGCAAGAAGCTGAGCGCCTTTGCAAAGAATACGATGCGTTCTTAATGCTCGACGAAGTCCAGTGCGGCATGGGAAGAACTGGTAAGTGGTTCGCCTATCAACACCACGGCGTAACTCCAGACGTCGTCGCCCTTGCTAAGGGCCTTGGAAGCGGAATGCCGATCGGTGCTTGCCTTGCTCGTGGCCGCGCAGCCGACGTGCTAGAGATTGGCGACCACGGAAGCACTTTCGGAGGCAATCCACTCATGTGCGCTGTTGGACTCGCTGTCATCGATACGATCGAGCAGCAAGGCCTGATGGACAACGCCACCAAAGTTGGCGCATATCTTCAGGAAGGGCTGAAGCAGCTCACCCCCGCCATCACTGAGGTTCGAGGGATGGGTCTCATGGTCGGCGCATGTCTTGAGAAGCCGATTGCACGTGACTTGGTTCGAGACGCATTCGAGAAGAAGCTGATCATCAACGCGACCGATGAGTTCACGTTGCGCTTTGTTCCGCCACTCATCCTCACGTACGCCCAGGTCGATCATGCTCTTGGAATCCTCGCGGACCTTCTCGGCCTCGCGAAGCCCGTTCAGACCGCTCCCGTCCACATGTCGGTCAGCGAGAAGATCCACGATGTTCTGCGGATCGATGACCTTTCGACCAAGCAGATCGAAGACGTGCTCAGTCTTGCAAAGTTCTCGAAGGAGCGACGACGAGTCGCACCGGCGACGATTCAATCGCTTGAAAATCGAACGGTTGCGATGGTCTTCGAAAAGCCATCACTTCGAACCCGCGTCAGCTTCGAGACCGCGATTCGCGAACTCGGCGGACACCCGATCCACTTGAGCAAGGCAGATATTGGAATGGGCTCACGAGAGTCTATTCAAGACGTCACCTCAAACCTCAGCCGCTGGGCGAGCATGATCGTGGCCCGACTCTACTGGCAGCGAGATCTGGACTTGATGGCCGACATCGCCACGGTTCCGGTGGTCAATGCTTTGACCGAATTCGAGCACCCATGCCAAGCCCTGGCCGACATGCTCACCGTTCAAGAAGCGTTCGGGACGGACAAGGTCAAGATCACCTATGTCGGTGACGGCAACAACGTTGCTCGATCGCTTGCAAAGTGCGCGAAGCTGCTCGGATATCCGTTCACGATCTGTGGACCGGAGAACTTCTTGCTAGAAGACGTCGACGGCATCACGCAAACGACAGATCTCGAAGAAGGCGTTTCTGGGGCAAGCGTAATCTACACCGACGTGTGGGTTTCGATGGGTGACGAGCGAGAGCAAGACCACCGCATGAAGGTCTTTGCGTCGTACCAGGTCGATTCAAACGTGATGGAGATGGCAACGAAAGATGCGATCTTCCTCCACTGCTTGCCTGCAAGACGTGGATTCGAAGTGACCGACGACGTTATCGATGGTCGTCAAAGCCGAATCGTAGACCAAGCCGAAAACCGACTGCATGCCCAAAAGGCACTCCTGCAGCGAATTTTCGAAGGTTGATCTTTACCGATCTAGGAATGGGGTTGGCTCCCCATTCCTATTCCGCAGTCCGGACGAACCTAGCGACTTCTGCGACAGTGGCACACCAACGATCGCGGGGGTGATCCATAATCCACGTGCCGACTTCGTCGAGTTCATCGAGCGAGTGGAGTCGTAGGATCGTCCAGCCGTCTGCGTTTGGAGTGGTGAGCGCTTGATCAACGCGACACGATCGAAGCGCCTGCAGGTTTTGCGAACAGCCGTTCACTCCACCCCATCGCGTGATGATGTAGCGATACGATTGCTCAAGGATCGACGCATAGTTGCCATCGGCGCAACTCAAGTTCCGACCCGGGGCCATAAAGCAATCGACATCATGGCTAACAAACATATCTTCTAAAAATGTTTGGGCCATGTGAAGCTCTTGCTCGATCATCTTGCTCGTCCAATTGGGCAAGACTCCGTCATCTGTAACCCCGTTCAGACAGCCATTTCCGACCGCATTGCCATCATTGATAAGGTTCCGCCAGTTCACGACGTCTCGGAGTACGTCTGTCGGCGAAACGAAGAAGGTTGCGTGAAGATCAAACGCACGCAAGGCCTCAAGCCAGAAGCGCGGTTCGATGTTGCCCTCGGGGACGATGAGAGACAGCGCCGCAGGTCTGTGTCCTGGCCAAGTTGTTGCGTTCATGGGCTATTCCGAATACTCCGCCCAGGTCGCAGGCGTCTCGGTAACTCTAACACGTTCGAGAAAAACCTTACCTGGAAGAATCTGATAAGGTCCTTCCACAAACCCCTCAAGGAGCACCCTAGCGACATAGCCGTATATCTGCTTCGCGATGTTTTCGGTACTGGGTTCCTCGTTTTCGAATACCACCGTTGCCTGCTCTGGAAAATGTGCCTGGAGTGCGGGAAGGAACGGGTCCGCCGAATTGACCGCGATCGAGTGATCATATCGGTCAAGATGTTCGGCGAGGGCAAGCTTCAGTGCCTTAAAATCCACGAGCATCCCGTTTTCGTCGAGCGATTCACCGGCGACAACCACCGTGATCGTCCTTGTGTGTCCGTGTGGAAATTTGCAGCTTTCGGGGTGTCGACTAAGCATATGCCCACTTTCGACGGTGAAGGATCGGCTCACGCGAAAAGTTGGCATACGCCGACAGTGTACCGAGGACAAATCTTCACCACCTAGATCGTCGGGGTTGGCTAAACTGAACGCGTCAACCATGAGCCGACCCTTTGACCTCCGCACCGAGTTTCAACACTCCCCTCTCGCGCTTTCTTACTCTCACCCTCGACTCTCGTGGAAGCTTGAATCAGGTCACCAGTCGGCATACCGAGTGGTAGCTTCAGCAACTGAGACCGGTCTCGTCGCCGCCGAGCTGTGGGACAGCGGAAGGGTCGAAAGCAGCGAGTCCGTGCACAATTTGTACGGCGGAACCTTAGCCTCTCGCGTGTACTGGCAAGTCACAGTCTGGGATGCTGAGGGTGTCGAATCGACCTCTGCACCTACGTTTTGGGAGCCGTTCTTGGGGCAGATGGGAGGCGAGTGGATTGGCACAACGATCGTCGGCGGGCGACGAACTTCTGCTCCGGCCGCGATCTTGAGGAAAGAGTTTGCCGCAACAAAGCCCGTCCTACAGGCCCGCCTCCACATCACTGCCCTCGGAATCTATGAGGCAAGCATCAACGGCGAAGTCGTGGGAGAAGACGTTCTCGCACCTGGCTGGACCGACACGAGAAAACGACTTCGAGTCCAAGCCTACGACGTTACTGCGCTCCTAAATTCGGGCGCAAACTGCCTTAGCGCCCACCTTGGCGACGGATGGTATTGCGGGCATGTCGAATGGCGTGGACGTCAACTCTACGGCGATCAGCCTTGGCTTCGAGCCGAGCTAGTCGTCCAGTACACCGACGGCACGACGGAGACTGTTTCGACCGATGAGACTTGGAAGTGGTCGCAAGGGCCAATCATCCAGGGCGACCTGTTGATGGGTGAAGCCTACGATGCTCGACTTGAACAAACCGGATGGGATAAGCCGGGATTTGATGACTCCTCGTGGGCGACGGTACGGATTGGCTCGCACGACATCAACCTCGTAGGCACGGACTCGCCAATGCCAGCTCGAACAGCCGAGATTAGCGCACTCACCGTCACCGAGCACAAGCGCTGGCCAAGACCTGATTTCATCTTTGACCTCGGCCAAAACATGACAGGTTGGGTTCGACTCAAGGTTAAGGGGAACAAGGGAGACACCATTCGGCTTCGGTTCGGCGAAGTGCTTGATGCCAAGAACAAGCTCTACACCGAGAACCTTCGGTCAGCGACTCAGACGGATTACTACACCCTGAAAGGTGATCCGGACGGCGAGGTCTGGGAACCGCGAATGACCTTCCACGGCTTCCGGTACGTCGAGGTCCAAGGCTATCCTGGCACACCAGAGCTTGATTCGATCACCGGCATCGTCGTGAACTCGGATCTCGAATGGACCGGCGATTTTGAATGCAGCGACCCGTTGGTGACGCAGCTTCAGAAGAACATCCAGTGGGGGCAACGTGGCAACTTCGTTGACGTGCCCACCGACTGCCCGCAACGCGACGAACGACTCGGATGGACGGGCGATGCTCAAGTATTCGCGCCGACGGCCGCGTTTAACATGCTTGTGCCGACGTTCTTCGAAAAGTACGTCGTGGACCTTGAAGACAGCCAAGGCGAGGGAGGTCACATTCCTCCCACCGCGCCGAACACCGAGGCCGTAGGCGGAGATGGCGGACCTGCGTGGTCCGATGCCTTCGTCATCGTCCCGTGGGAGATGTATCAAGCGTACGGTGACACTGAAGTGTTGCGGCGACACTATCCGGCCATGGGTCGCTTTGTCGCGAGCCTTGAGAAAGACTCGATCGACCTGATTCGGTCCCACCCAGACTTTAAGGGCTTCATGGGATTTGGCGACTGGCTCAACACTAACGCAGAGACACCCATCGATCTGATTGGAACTGCCTTCTTTGCGCGGTCCGCTGATTTGCTCGGGCAAATTGCTACCGTGCTCGGCTTAAGCGATGATGCTGTGAAGTACCAGGCGCTCTTTGAGAGGGTCCGCACGGCGTGGCAGAGTCGATACCTCACTCCGGACGGACTGATCGTTGCCCAATCTCAGACCGCGGCATTGCTCGGTCTTCACTTCAACCTCCTGCCAGAGGCGACTCGAGAGACCGTATTTGCGTTTTTGGTGAAAGACATCGAGCGGAGAGGAACCCACCTTTCGACGGGATTTGTCGGCACTCCGTACATGAACCACGTGCTCACTGCATTCGGTCGAAGCGATCTCGCCTACAAGCTACTCCTCCAAAAGTCGTGGCCAAGTTGGCTGTACTCCGTCACCAAGGGAGGCACCACGATCTGGGAGCGTTGGGACGGCTG
>JBBRHU010000175.1:0-7075 GCA_038222255.1 Fimbriimonadales bacterium
TGCACGCCCCTCTTGGTGCCCATCAGTTCGTGCCACTCATCAACAACGACAGCAGCCAAACCACTGAATAGTTCAGAGGCATCTTCCCTCGCAAGGAGCAGAGAGAGGCTCTCTGGGGTTGTGACCAGGAGTTCGGGCATCTGACGCCCTTGCTTCGTTCGCTGGCTGGAGCTGGTATCTCCAGTTCGCGCTTCAATTCGCCAGTTCAGCCCCATGCCGAGGGCTGGAGCTTGAAGCGAGGCGAGCGTATCCGCAGCAAGTGCACGAAGCGGAGTGATCCAGAGCACCCGAAGCCCTCCGCTCGGAAGCTTGCCGTTCATCGCTGCGCCAAGGGGGCCACCCCACGCGGCGAGAGTTTTTCCCGATCCCGTCGCGGAATGAATGAGACCACTCTTGCCAGCAGAATACGCTGCCCAGGCTTCGCGTTGAAAGTCAAAGACCTCCCACTTCTGATCGTCAAACCACTTTAAGATTTCCTCGCCCAAGATGCTAGTCTACGTCCCTCAAGTAACCTACGCGACATGATCCTATGCGCTGCGCTCGCGGTTATGCAAGTTCAAGTCTCTCGTCCACGAACGGTCATCATTTCGTGGGATGGGGCTGCGAACTGGGTGGTGCAGCGCATGCTCGCCGAACGGAAGCTCCCGAACCTGCAGGACATGGTTAGTCACGGAGCAACGGCGAACTTTATGCTCCCAGCCTTTCCAAGCAAGACGGCTGTGAGTCACATGAGCCTCTTTTCGGGCACGACTCCAGATGTAAATGGCGTTATCGGAAACTCAGTGCCACTCCTGCCCAAATCTGAGCACACACTCCTAGAGACGAGATCGGGGTTTAGCGGGCTCAACCACCGAACGAGCCCGCTCTGGGTTGTCGCTGCTGAGCAGGGGATTCGAGTCGCGGCACTAAGCGCGGCAGGATCGTTCCCTCCAAGCGCAGATCAAGATCGATTGCGTGCCTCTAAGACACCCCTGGATAGGTACGTGGAGTTTAGTGGCTTCGAAGCTGCGATGGCTCCCGAGGCTATTTACACTGCTCCATCTGGAACGATCCAGATAGGTGAGCAACAGATTCACTACGAAGCGCAGAAAAGTGGGACTGGGAAGTATGAGTTCGTGAAGCTGAGTGGGACTGACTGTGACGGAAAGCCCTTCTCCGTCCTTGCGAAGGATTATCCTGCCAGAACAATTGGGCGTGTGCGAGATGGATGGATCGGCCCCTTCAAGTGCAAAACAGACAAGGTAGGAATGGCGTGGTTTCGGCTCTGGTCACTTGACGCCGAAACTGGCAAGATGAGTTTGTATCAGCGCAAGGTCAGCGGCACGCAAGGAACTGAAGATTTGGTGGCAACCGCTGCTTATCAAGACGCTTATGACGGCTTTCATGACGACGCGGCAACGACGTATGCGAACGGAGACTTTGGCAAGCCGCTTTACTCAGGCGGAGATGGAACGGCTGAATCGCGCCTGCTGGAGACCTTCGCGCTTGACTGCGAATTCATGTTTCGTGGATTCAAATACTCGCTCCAAAACCTCAACCCTGGCCTCATCTTTCACTACTCGCCGATCATTGATTCGCTCGGACACCAGCTAATGGGGCTCCTCGACAAGGCTTCACCGAAATACAATGCTCGCACTGCGGATCGGCTCTGGCCGATATACGAGCAGGCTTACATTATCCTTGACCGATGGCTTGGGGAGGTTCGGAGGGAGGCGGGAAACAAGACAAACTACGTTCTCGTCAGCGACCATGGAATGCAGGGTGTGGGATACGAGTTTAACGTGAACGCGTGCCTTGAGGCAGCTGGACTTCTCGGCATGAAAGACGGAAAAATTGACCTCTCAAGCACATTTGTGATGGCACCGCCGTGGGCCGACAACATGCTGGTTGTCAACTCGCGGCAGTGGAAAGGTGGAGTCGTAGAGCCTGCGGAACGTTCGGCGATACTCGCGAAGGCGAGGGCGGCGCTGCTTTCGGTCAGGTCACCAGAGGGGCATCCCGTCGTAAAGGCAATCTACAACAGCGGTACTGCGCCGAGGGTCAGCCCGGGCATGGCAGATTGGACGGACCTTATCATCGACCTTCATACTGGCTACACCACGAGTTCGAAGGCGAAGTAACAACTCTTCTCGCCCATCGGAAATCCAACTGCGATCGGTGGCGGGGTCCATGGATTTGATCGGACCCGACCTTCCATGCACTCCATTTTCTTCGCAATCGGTCCATCGTTCAAGCCTGGAAGCCGCGCCCGAGAGATCTGCGCAGAAGATGTGATGCCGACGATCGGCGCTGCCCTGGGCCTGACAATGCCCAAAGAAGTGAATGGTCAGGCGCGGATTGAAATCCTGAAGCGTTGATCAGTTCGACTTTGTAAGTTGCAGTAGCAGACCCTTGCTTAAGCTTGAGGTCGCCCTTGATGAATCGATGGGTAGGAGGATCGAAAGTGGCACTCCACGTGAGTTCTACGTCCTGCAGCTTTCCCGTACCCGTGAGTGAGGCGGCAAATCGACGATGATTGAGCTTGCCGGTTGCCTCAAGGTGCACTCCGTCTGGGAGTTCTCTATCTAATTTCCACGCGCCACGGGCATCGACCTCATCTGGCAAATAGAACAGGAGAGCGGGGAAAGAGAATTCTCCTGCGCCTCCGGTCCAGGCGACTTCTGAGAGCAGTCCTGCTCCCGAAGACTTCCAATATCCGACGCCAAACTTTGAGCTAAATGGGGCTTTTTCGCCATCCACGTCAAGTTTTAGGTTTAAGAACCGAATCGCAAGCGTCTGGTCATCCTTCTCCTTTTCTTTGCGTCTGGGAGTCAGTTCGATTTCGTAATCGGCCGTCCTCGGGGCCTTTTCACCAACAGATTCAAGGTGAATCTTGTAGGATAGTGAAGTTCCGACGGTCCACTCAAGTTTTGGCAAAGGGATATTTTGTGAGAATGAAAGGACAATCAGTGAGCCAAACACTGTATTTGGACGTCTGGACTATATGCGACGGTTCGCCCACGTCTGGACGAATCTTCGGAGAGAAACATTGTGATGAAGAAATTTCTAGCTCTTATGATTGTGATGACTCTCGTTGGTGGTGCCCTAGCTCAGGGTGGTAAGCCGACGCAGGGTGGAAAACCAGGCCAAGGTGGCCCGGGTGGCGGCATGCGACAAATGGATCCCAAGCAACTTGCTGAGATGCAGAAGAAGCGCATGGATGACATGACCAAGGCTCTCGGCCTCAAGCCAGACCAGGTCAAGAAGATTGTTGCTCTTGACAAGAAGCGCATGGAAGACATGATGAAGCTTCGAAAGGACAACGAGGGCAAGCCCATGACCGACATGCGCACCAAGATGAAGCCCATCTCGGACAAGTACACGGCTGACCTCGGCAAGATCCTCACCAAGGATCAGATGAAGAAGTACGAAGAGTGGCGCAAGACCCAGCGACGCGGAATGGGTGGTCCTGGCGGCCGAGGACCTGGTGGACCTGGCGGTGCAGCAGGCGGAGCTGCTGGTAAAGGCGGAGCAGGCGGAAAGAAGGGCGGCGGCAACTAAGCCAACGCAATTCTTTCCAAAAGTGCCTCGACCCTCGGTCGGGGCACTTTTGTTTTTGCCTGACCCCGTTTTCGCATCCAAGTAAACTCTGCCCGATCCATAGCTTCAGGCTATGACCAATATAGACGAAAGACAATTCTCATGAGTGAAGAACTATCCCTAAGAGATGTCCGACTACAGAAGCTCGCCAAGATGCGAGAACTCGGACACGATCCCTTTGCGGTCGAGCGGTTCCCCCGCACGCACAGCGCACACCAAATGCTCGAAGAGTTCGAGGAGCAGAAAAAGGTTAAGTTCGCTGGTCGCATCGTGTCGTATCGACTTATGGGTAAAGCTGGCTTCGCGCATGTTAGCGACGGCGACGAGAAGATTCAGATCTACGTTCGAAAGGACGACGTCACGCCGCTTGATTGGGACCTCTATGGCCTCACCGATCTCGGCGATCACGTCGGCGTCGAAGGCTTCCTTTTCGTCACCAAGACTGGCGAAAAGTCGATTCACGTCGAAAAGTTTGTGCCTCTGAGCAAGTCACTCCAGACCCTGCCGATCGGCAAAGAAAAGGACGGTCACGTGTTCGGCGCGATTCAAGACGTTGATCTTCGCTATCGACACCGTCACCTCGACCTTCTCGCAGGCGGGGACGCACGTCGCATTCTGATCCAGCGGATGAAGGTCGTTTCCGCTGTGCGGCAGTTCCTGAACAACCTTGGATATCTAGAAGTCGAGACTCCGTTGCTTCAGCTTGAAGCAGGCGGTGCGGCTGCGCGACCGTTCAAGACACATTTCAATGCTTACGAAATTGACGTCAAGCTCAGAATCTCACTCGAGCTTTATCTCAAAAGGTTGATTTGCGGTGACCTCCCGAAGGTTTACGAAATCGGTCGAGTGTTCAGGAACGAAGGGACGAGCAATAGGCACAATCCGGAGTTCACCCTACTCGAGTTTTACGAGGCCTACATCAACCTTGAAGAAGTGATGCAGCTCGTCGAGGACATGTTCCGCTACGTCGGTCAAACGGTGTTCGGGTCTGCGATCGTGAAGGTTCAGCTCGAAGGCGATCAAGTCCTTGAGCTTGACTTTGAGTCGCCCTGGCGCAGGGTTGACTTGATGGCTGAAATCGAGAGACTTGCTGGAGTTACCCGTGAGGAACTTTCGAACCTCGAATCCGCGAAGGCGGCGATGGCACGAGTCGGACTCCCAACCGATAAGGAGCACAACCTCGGGGGAATCATCGAGAAACTTCTTGAGAGGTTTGTGGAGCCGACGCTTATCCAACCTACATTCGTGATCGGCTACCCAATCGAGACTTCTCCGCTTGCCAAGAAGGTGCCCGGTGATCCTTCGATGACGAGACGGTTTGAAGGTTACGTGCGAGGACGTGAAGTTTGCAATGCGTTTAGCGAGATCAATGATCCGATTGATCAGCGTGAGCGGTTTGAACAGCAGATGGGCGAACGCGCAAAGGGTGACGATGAAGCTCACCCGATGGACGAGGAATTCATCTATGCCCTCGAATGTGGAATGCCGCCGACAGGTGGGTGTGGTATCGGCCTTGACCGGATGGCGATGATGCTGACTGGTGCCGAACATATTCGGGAAGTGCTCCTCTTCCCCACTATGCGGCCCCAATAAGCGCGGCCCCAATAAACGCCCATTTGGGTACAACCCGGGGAGTGAACATTCCACTCCTTAAGGAACTGGTGGAGGCTCGTGGAGTCTCCGGCCAGGAAGACGCGATCCGAGAGATCGTCCGTCGTGAACTCTCCGGGATTTGCTCGATTCAAGCCGACGCGATGGGCAACCTCATCTGCGTGAAGAAGGGTAAAGGCAACAAAAAGGTCATGATTGCCGCCCACATGGATGAAATTGGCTTCGTCGTCAAATTCATCGAGAAGGACGGGTTCCTAAGAATCCACACAATCGGCGGTTGGGATCCTCGCCAGATGAACAGCCAACGAGTGATCGTGGGCACCCGCTCGGGTCCGCTCCGTGGCACCCTGATGTACGGCACGAAACCGAAGCACATGCTCAGCGACGCTGAGGCAGCCGGGGCGCAAAAGATCCAAGAGTTTTTTGTTGATCTAGGCATTTCTGGCGATGACGTCCGCGCAAAGGTGCAGATAGGAGACCAAGTCACCATGGATCGCGACCTTGTTGAGATCGGGAACCACCTCACGTGCAAAACGATGGACGACCGTGTTGGCTTGTTTGTGATGATTGAGGCCGTAAAGGCGGCTGGTGAGCACGAGGCGGACATTTATGCGGTCGCGACCGTGCAAGAGGAGATTGGGCTTCGTGGAGCCGCTGCAGCGGGTTCGTCAATTGCGCCCGACATTGCCATTGCCCTCGACATCACCCTGGCGAATGACATCCCCGGCGTGCCGGAAGCTGACCACGTCACCAAACTTGGTGCAGGCACCGCGATCAAGGTTATGGATAGCTCGCTGATCTGTCACCCCAAGGTTGTTCAGCACTTCCGAGACATCGCGGAGGAACACTCAATTCCCTACCAACTTGAGCTCCTTACGATGGGCGGCACTGACGCAGGCGCAGTTCAGCGACTGCACGGAGGAATCCCGTCTTTCACGCTCTCGATCCCCACTCGATACGTTCACACCGTAAACGAGACTGTCCACCCAAGTGACGTCCAAGCATCGATAGATTTGCTCGCGCGATACATCGAAGTGGCCCACAAAGGCAATTACACCTACTAATCCACGCTAGGGACTTCCGCTGAACATAGTCGATGTGCTAAACCCTACCAGGGAACCATCTCGACTATGTTCAACGACACCGCACAATCGAATTTCGGAGCAGCTAAGAATTTTCGCCTCATCCTCCGCGAACAGGGCAATATGCGCGAGATGGGCGGCGAAACGATGTCGATCGCCGTCGGCATCACTGACTCCATCTTTATGCAAGCTCTGGACACGGGCACGAGTGACATCCACCTTCAGCCCGAGCGTGATCAGCTCAAGATCCGATACCGTCAAGACGGCGTCCTGCATGATACGGGGTCATTGCCAACCGAACAGGCAAGCAACGTTATCGCGCGTCTCAAGCTTGCGTCTGGCATGAGGATCGACGAATACCGCGAACCTCAAGATGGACGCATCGACATGGAGTACTACGGCCGTCGGCTTAGCGCTCGTTGTTCCTGTGTGCCTTGTCTCAATGGCGAGAAGATGGTTATGCGTCTTCTCGATCCGATGGCGATGAAGGTTGACCTTCCAAAGCTCGGCATGCCAGAGGATGTGCTCGCCAAATGGCGAAAGATCATCAACATGCCCTACGGGTTGATCCTGGTCACTGGTCCTACTGGATCTGGAAAGACCTCAACGCTCTACGCATCTTTGCACCAGCTTGATGCGCGACAGCGAAATATCGTCACCGTCGAAGATCCAATCGAATATGAATTCGACCGATACATCGCTCAATGCCAAGTTACGGAAAGGATGACCTTCCCTAAGGTGATGCGAACATTCTTGCGGCAAGACCCCGACATCATGATGGTTGGAGAAATGCGCGACCCTGA
>JBBRHU010000176.1:0-7070 GCA_038222255.1 Fimbriimonadales bacterium
CAAGCTCTTTCACCTAGTTCAGAACCTCAACCCGCGTTGGCTCGGCCCGATGAACATGGGTGGCCGAATCATGAGCATTGGGGTCTACGAAAAAGAGCCCCGCATCTTCTACGTTGCCACGGCTTCGGGCGGAATCTTCAAGACCGAGAATGCAGGAACGACTTTCAAGTGCGTTTTTGAACGAGAAGGCTCGATCTCGATGGGTTCTGTTGCCGTCAGCCAATCGAATCCCAACATCGTCTGGGCAGGGACGGGCGAGCAGAGCTCCAGAAACAGCGCAGCTTGGGGTGACGGAGTCTACAAATCTATCGACGGTGGAGAGACTTGGGAAAAGGTTGGACTAACCGAAACCCGACACATCAGCAAGGTGTGGATCAATCCCAAAGATCCGAATAACGTTGTCGTAGGAGCAGTTGGTCGACTCTGGGGACCTAATCCCGAGCGAGGTGTGTTCGTAACGACCAACGGAGGAAAGACCTGGACCCAGACGCTCAAGGTTGACGAAAACACAGGAGTCGGCGATTTGCAGGTGAATCCCAACAATCCGAACGAGATGATGTGCGCCATGTGGGAGCGCCGCCGTTTCGCCTACGACTTTATCAGTGGTGGCCCTGGAAGTGGAATCTACAAGTCTGCTGACGGCGGCAAGACCTGGAGAAAGATCACGAAAGGATTGCCAACGAGCAACCTAGGGCGAGTTGGCATCAGCTACTCACAGTCGAATCCCCGCAATCTGCTCGCGACCGTTGAATACAAGCCCGGGCCTGAAGAAAAGCGCCCCGCCGACACGGGTGTGGTGCGAATGAACGGCGGCGGCATCTTCAAAAGCACAGACGGCGGCGATAGCTGGACTAAGATCAGCAACACAAACCCGCGTCCGTTCTACTTTAGCCTCCCCGTTATCGACCCAACGGACGAGAAGATCGTGTATCTCGGTGGCGTTGAGATCATGAAGAGCACCGATGGGGGAGTCACCTTTAGAAATATCGGAAGCAGCGTTCACTCCGACCACCACGCTCTTTGGGTGGATCCTAAGGATCCTTATCACTTGATCGAAGGTGGTGACGGCGGCGTCTATGTGTCTCACGATCGAGGTGTGAAGTGGGATCACCTCAACAAGCTGCCTATCGGCCAGTTCTACGCGGTTGCGTTCGATATGCGAAAGCCATATTGGGTGTACGGCGGGCTTCAAGACAACGGAAGCTGGGGCATCCCAACTCAGACTTCACGCGGAGGTATCGGCTACTGGGACGCGGTGAGCATCGGCGGTGGTGACGGATTCCACGTCCAGGTCGACCCGAACGACTGGACAACGGTCTATTCAGAGAGCCAGGGCGGCGCGGTTTCTCGCTACGATATGTCTACTGGGCGAGCTAGAAGTATCCGCCCGAGACTTCAAGGCGAGCGGATTCGGTTCAACTGGAGCACCCCCATCTACCTGAGTCCGATCAACAGCAAGACGGTCTACATCGGAGCAAACCGACTGTTCAAATCTCTTGATCGTGGAGATAACTGGAAGGTCATCAGCCCGGATCTCACTACGAACGATAAGGAGAAGATGAAGGTCGGTCAGAGGAGTGTCACTCCAGAGGACACAGGAGCTGAAGCTCACTGCACCATCATCACGATCGCAGAGTCTCCGCTGAAAGCTGGCGTCATTGCGGTAGGAACCGACGACGGCCAGGTTCAGATTACGGAAAACGATGGTCAATCTTGGAGGAACGTGACCGGAAACATTCCTGGATTGCCGAAGAACACCTGGTGCAGCCGAGTGATCCTTTCGAAGTATGAGGCAAACCGAATGTACGCCACATTTGACGGCCACCGAAGCAACGACTTTAAGCCTTACGTCTACGTTAGCGACGATCTCGGAAAGACTTGGAAGTCACTCGCCGCTGGTCTGGCAGATTTTGACTCTGTCTATGTGATTCGAGAAGGCGAGAAGAATTCCGACTTGCTTTATCTCGGTTCAGAAATGTCACTTCGGTTCTCGCTTGACCAAGGCAAGACCTGGACCCGCTTCCGCACCAACTTCCCAACGGTTGCGATTCACGATCTCGTAGTCCACCCACGAGAACTGGATCTTGTTATTGCTACCCACGGGCGTTCACTTTGGACATTGGACGTGAACGGTCTCGAGCAGTTGAAGGCAAGCGATCTTGCTACCGATGTTGTCGTCATGAAACCGCAAACCGTATACGATCTCGGTCGAACGCCGGGCCGTTGGTTCGGCGGCGATGGAGATAACGTTTCTCCAAACAGTCAGCCAGGAACTAAGATTCAGTATTACTTGAAGGCCGAAGCCAAGGATGTGAAGGTCATTGTGAGCGATCCGAGCGGCAAGGACACCGTTGAACTTGATGGAAGTGGCAAGCCGGGCATCAACGTTGTCAACTGGAACGGTCGGGTTCGCGGTGCGGTTGTGGCTGGGGACTACCGTGTTGCGGTCATCGTAGACGGAAAGACCTACACCACCTCAGTGAGGGTCGAATCAGTCAAAGCCGGTGACTAGAACTTTACTGGGAGCGACGAACCGACCATGATGCTACTGGGATTGATCCAGAGTTCTACTCAGCTCACGATCCAAGTGAAACTTGGATCGTGGGTCGCGGGTTCTAGCGCCAGGGACGCTTTCCCCGTGGCACAGGCATCGATCGTGGTGGCGGACCATGAGCCGTCAAACGTGCAGGTGGCTGCCAAGTTTCTTGCCCAAGACATTGGAAGATTGACTGGGCACATACCGAGGATCACAGGGAAGTCGACCGGTGGGCCGGTAATTGTTCTCCGAACATCGTCCACAGCCGGACGATATGAGGCATTTTCGGTCCGAATCCGACGCAACGAAGTCTTGATCGAAGGTTCGGATCCCCGAGGCACTGCGTTCGGTTCGTATGAACTCTCAGAGCGGATCGGGATTGATCCGCTTTATCTTTGGACGGGATACGAGCCGAAGTTAAATGCAGCGCTCAGGCTGCTGGAAACGACTTTTCAACAAGAATCGCCGAAGGTCAAATACCGCGGCTTCTTCCACGACGACGAGGACATCATGCCTCGCCCTCTTGTCAAAGACAAAAAAGGGCGAGAAACCACAGATGCGAATGCCCCTGTGTCGAGGCGTTGGTATGAACGCCTTTTCGAAACCGCGCTTCGACTCAAGATGAATATGGTCGCGCCATGGGTGCGGACTACCAAGCGATTCGAGATCCAGAAGCTCGCAAGTGACTGGGGTTTGTATTACACATCTCATCACTACGACACCTTGCTGTCAGATCCATACCATTTCACCCGGCCCCCAAACCTAGCCGAGAAGCGAGGCGTGAAACCAGAGTGGGACTTCGTGACAAACCGCGACGGGATGATCCGCTTCTGGAAGGGTGGAGTTGACGAAAACAAGTCGATCTCCTGCATTTGGCCAATCGGAATGCGCGGCACAAACGATTACAGCTACTCGTTTCCGAAGGGTTGGACAGAAGATCAGCGCGTGGAAGCGTTCAATGAAGCTCTTCAGATCCAAGTGGACCTTGTGAACAAAGCTACTCAAGGCCACCCCGGCCAGCTTTTCCACTTCACGATGTACACCGAAATGTTGCCCTACTACCTCACCGGAAAACTAAGGGTGCCTGCTGGAGTTATCATCGTTTGGCCCGACAACAACGATGGCGTTATGAGGGGATTGCCAAAGACGGTAGGCGAGCATCCGAATGGCGTTTATTATCACCTTGCGTACCTCGGCGGGAACATTTCAAAGCAAACTGCGCAGATTGTGTCACCCGAAAAGATTGAAGCTGAATTTCGAAAAATCGAAGCGGCCAAAGCCACTGAGTACATTCTCGTAAACGTGAGTGAACTCCGCGAGTTTGTGCTCGGTGCAAGAATGGTCGAAGGCTTCATGTGGGGTGGTTCAAACTCCCTCGCAAGCGCCCTGGAGAGGTGGTGCAAAACCTACTTCCCATCAGCACCTCGGGAAGTCAAAGATGCTTACCTTGCCTATTTTCACTCAGTGCCGACACCTGGCTCGATCAGCTATGGCGCGACAAAGGTGATCGGCGCCGTCGGTTCATTGCAGAAGAAGTTTGCGGGTCAATCCTTCTCTCCGGCAATGCCAGATACTTTGCCGAATCTCTTGGCGAGACGGGTAACTAGCCAGCACCTCAGCCTATTGCTCGCGACCGCCCGTGAAAAGCTCAAGTCAGAGCAGGAGCGACGGTTCTTCTTCGAAAACGTCGAACTGCCCGCAGCCATGGACCGTCTGCCGACTCTCGCGGGTATCTCCCTTGTTGAAGCAATGACGGAGCCGAATCGAAATATTTCGATCTCGAAGTGCAAGGCGGCCATGGAACCACTGAAAGAACTCTCTGTACTTCTAAGAAAAGCGGAGCGGCCTCCGTTCGAGCGGTGGTACGGTCGGACATGGATTTCTGAGCGAAACAACCTCGTCGTGGATCCGATTGAACAGCTGGAATCTCTCCTGTTATCTCTCAAGTAGAGTCTCTCCCGACCTGCAAAATCTACTGGGATTCGCCGAAAACTCTAAGAGAGGGCGAATTCTAACTCATGACATCTGCGATCTTTTGTGAAGACCTGCACGTCAAGTATCGAGGAAAGCAAGGCAGCATGGTTCATGCTGTGCAAGGCCTTTCATTCGAGATTGAACGTGGAGAATGCGTTGGCTTTCTTGGCCCGAATGGAGCGGGGAAGTCCTCAACTTTGAAGGCGATTATGGGGTTCATTGCGCCCACCGCCGGTGAGTGCACCGTATTTGGACTTGCTGCCGGTTCGATCGAAGCAAAGCGGAAGATCGGCTACCTGCCGGAGGTTGCACTCTATTATCCTTACCTTACGCCTACCGAGACTCTATGTCTTTACGGAGAACTTCAAGGGCTCCGAGGGAAATCTCTGAAGCAAGAAGTGAAAGACTTGCTTGAGATCGTTGGTTTAGGAGCCGCAACGAAAAAGCAGAATCGCCAGCTAAGCAAGGGAATGCTCCAGCGTGTTGGGATCGCGCAATCGTTGCTGGGGAACCCAGAACTGCTCGTCCTGGATGAGGTGACAAGCGGTTTAGATCCAGTCGGTCGCCGAGAACTCAGGCAAATTCTTCGTCAGAAGCAAGCCGCGGGAACAACTCTTTTCTTCTCCAGCCATGAACTTGCAGAAGTGGACCTTCTGTGTGATCGATTGCTACTTCTTCATAAAGGCCAGCTTATCGACAAACAAGATATGACGACGCTCAGGAGTGAGCTCATGAAGTTTGAGGTCGAATATCGAGGCCCTGTGACCCTCACCGGTCTGACTGTCGAGTGGCTAGAGGTTGCTCCAAATTGTTATCGCGCCACATTAGAAACTCGGGAAAAACTGATCGAGGCCATTGAACGGATCAACAAGGATGGTGGGAAAGTGGTCGACGTGGTTTCGCAGGAAGGATCGCTCGAAGACTACTTCGTCAAGGCGATCGAGGTGGCAGCATGAAGTTTCGAATATATTGGAGCCTGGCAAAGGCGGTCTTGTTAGAGTCCATTCGACGAAAGGATCTCTGGGTCATTGCGATTCTCGGATTCGTCGTCTTAGCTGCATCGAGCGCACTTGGTTTCTTTGGGGTCGCGGGCCTAGAGGTCTTCGTGAAGGATCTCGCAGTCACCGTGCTTGGACTCTTCAGCACTGTTATCGCGGTAGTGACTTCGACTCGGCTGTTGCCCGAAGAGATCAAGAATCGAACGCTCTATCCGCTGCTCGCTCGTCCGCTCACCCGGTTTGATTTGATTCTTGGGAAGTATCTTGGCGCCGTCTTGGTGACGTGGACCGGATTCCTAATGCTCGCCGCGACAACCGGCCTGGCGATGGTGCTCTTCAAGATTCCTTTTGAAATCATCATGCTCCAATATCTGGTGGGCAAGATGATGGGGCTCGCGTTGGTATGCGCGATTGGGCTGGCGCTAAGCGTTTATATGACTCCGCCTGCAGCGACGACAATGGGTTTCGTGTTGACGGTGGGAGCGAGCTCGATTTCCCGAGCTCTGGTGCTAGGGTATGCAGCGGCACCCCCGGCTGTGCAATGGCTCTTCAAGCTAATCAACACGGTGTTGCCGCAGGTGCACTTGTTCGACTTCGGCTCAAGAACCGTCTACTTCAATTGGAGTCCCGTGCCCCTGTGGGCGATGGGAACTCTCTTGGTTTACCTCGTTGGATATGCGGGAGCGATGCTCGCGATTGCCCATCTAAAGCTTCGGAGACAAGCACTGTGAAGACTGGCGTAACCCTGCTTGCATCGGCGGGAGTGGTTTTTGCAGTCGGAACTTACGTGACACCCATACAAGAAGTGGTTTCACCACCCGTAAAGCCGGAAGGTCTAGAGGCGCACGATTCACATGCCTCGGCTTCCATGCTCGGGCAGTTCAGAACCAGCGCAGCAGCGTCACTCTACCTTCGAGCTGACCTCTACCTCCACAACGGCGTCGAGATGCGCCCGCTCAGTGAGGGAGAAAAGAGGCTAGGGCAGCGTGGGGTTGGCGGCGCAGGCAACGAGAAAGATCAGGCTCTCCACAACGATGACGCGATCGTGACCGTCGTCCCAAGCAAGGATCACGATTTTCGAGGAATTCTCGGCGATGTGGAGAGGGCAACTTCCACCTACAAGCAGATGGAAAACCACACCCATAATGATCCTTTCCTATCTCTTCCGCTGTTCCGCCTAATGTCTTGGGTGGACTCAAAGTTCATTCCAGGCTGGACGATGGGAGCAGCAATCATGATTCGAGACCGCAACGCGGATGCGACCAAGAAGGCGATGGCCTACCTTGAATCTGGCCTCAAAGACAATCCTGAGAACATCGAAATTCTTGTTCAGCAGGGATACACCGTCGCGGTCTGCACGAAGAATCTTCCCGAAGCTCAGAAGTATTTCATGAGAGCTAGAAAGGCGGCGTTCAGCAAATCTCGGTTAGGGGCTTCTGAAGCAGCCGCACTTTGCGAAGGTTTTCACTGGCTGATCATCATGAGCAAAGAATTGCGGCAGTTCGATCTGGCGAAAGAGATCGCGGAAGAAGGGCGACATATGTTTCCAGACGACAAGCTCT
>JBBRHU010000177.1:0-7050 GCA_038222255.1 Fimbriimonadales bacterium
TTCCCATATCACCGCATGCTTGATGCACTCGAAGAAGAAGCACGCGGCGCCAACAAAATTGGCACCACATCACGCGGTATCGGACCGGCTTACCAAGACAAGGTCGCGCGCTTTGGCATCCGCATGGGTGAGTTTGTGAACCCGGCGACTTTCGAGCATCGACTCCGCGAAGTTCTGACCTACAAGAATCGTCTCCTCACGATGTTCGGCTCACCGACGCTTGAGTTCCAGCCACTTTTCGACGAATATTCTATGTACGCAGATCGGCTTCGACCGTTCGTTTGCGACACCGAGCCGCTCGTCCAAGATGCCGTCGCCAAGAAGCAGCGAGTCTTGTTCGAAGGCGCTCAGGGAACTTTCCTCGACCTCGACTCGGGCACCTACCCCTATGTCACTTCTTCGCATCCGGTGGCAGGCGGAGCTTGCCTTGGAACTGGTGTTGGGCCACGCGCGATCGAGTCAGTGTTGGGCGTTTGCAAGGCCTATACGACGAGGGTCGGCTCTGGTCCGTTCCCTACGGAACTCGAGGACGAAACCGGTCAATACATCCGAGATCAGGGGCAGGAATACGGAACCGTGACCGGTCGAGGACGACGCTGTGGCTGGCTCGACCTCGTCGTCCTCAAGCAGGCATCGCGACTCAACTCACTTAGCGGTTTGGTCGTCACGCGACTCGACGTGCTCGCTGGACTGAAGGAACTGAAGGTTGCGACGTCTTACCAATTCGAAGGTGGAATGATCGACCACATCCCGCTCAATGTTGAGGACTTCGCGAAGGTGACTCCGAACTACGAGACACTTGAAGGCTGGGACGAAAACCTTCGCCCCTGCAGGACATGGGAGGAGCTCCCGGCAACCGTTCAGCGCTACCTTCGATTCATCGAAGAACAAACGCAAACCCCAGTCGCCATCGTCAGCATCGGCCCCGACCGCGAAGAAACAATCGTCCTTCGCCCAGAACTCATCTGGGGTTAGTGCAGGCTACTGGCTGATCGGACGCCGCTTCGGGCCGTTCATGATTTTTACGATCGTGATCGGTTCGAGGGGTTCTGGTGGGCGAGTTGCTTGGTGCTGAGCTTGTTCGATTAAGCCTAAGACGTACGGATCTTCTAGGGTCTCCATGCCGGTGAGTCGGATGTGCCGTACGCGGTTACCCTCTCCCTTTAGGCGTTGCTCGGGGTCGTCGAGCCGCGTACCCCACGGGAAGATCAGGGTGACATGTTTCGGGTAAACGGCAAGGTTTATGAAGTTATCCCGAGTCCCGTGGGTGTAGGTGAAGCCGCTACATACCGCTTGGGTTGCGTCCCAAAATATCTCCGAAACCGGGCTCAGACGTTCGAGCAAGAAGCGTCGCCCTTGAAGTGTGAGCTGCTGCACGTGCTCCGGGTATGGAGCTAAAAACTCAATTAAGGCATCGGGGCTAGAATGCTCCATATCCGTAGATGTCACTGTACACGATTTGCTCGACGGGAGGAATTGAGGGATGGTCGAGGACCAGATTGCCGAATTGGCCGCAAGGTGGAAGTTTGAGTGGACAGAAGAGATCCCTGGTGGCCACTGCTCCCGCGTGTTCGCAAGCGTTGATCGTGTCCTAAAAATTCCGTTTCAGGGTGAAGAGCTAACAACTGGGTGCCTGGCCCTCCAAAAACTAGGCGCGCTGGGGCCAGAGATTTACGAGGTAGATCAGACATGCGGCGCGGTGCTGATGGAGCGGTTGCGACCGGGCACCCCTCTATCAAAAAGCAATTTATCTGATGAAGCGAACCAAAAAATCATCGCGGATTTCATCATGCAGATTCAGCAGATGGACACTTCGGGCGCGATGGCCCTGAGTGACTACTACACGAGCCAGCACTCGATGCTCGATTTCATGCTGAGCACCTCGCCAACGCCAGTGTTTCTACACGGCGACTTGCACCACGAAAACGTGCTGTGGTCCGAACGCCACGGTTGGAAAGTGATCGATCCAAAGGGTTTGGTGGGAGACCCCAACTTCGAAGCAATCGCTTTTCTACGGAATCCGATTGAACAACTGATTGGCGCCGAGCCACTGGCCTCGAAGACCTTTCGTCGGTTAGAAGAGTTCGCTCTGCTTCTCGGACTTGACCCGCTTCGGATGAGTTGCTGGTGCTATATCGACCTAAAATTTGATGCTGCCACTCGCCCGCTCGATCACCCCTGGTCGGTTCTTCAAGAGACACTCCGACAAGAACTGCGCCCACTCGGAGTGTTCCCAAACGATTGGTTTGCCTAGCGCTGCTTCCGTTTCTGAAGGTCTTCGAGAGTGATCACCGTCGGATCTGTGTAGACTTTTTTGATCCACTCCTTGGTATTCCCCTTCTTGGGGTCTTCAATCATGTATGCCCAAGTAAGGAAATAGAGCCAAGGACGCCTTTTGAAGTTTGCAGGGTCTGGGAGCTTGCCCTCTTCGCCGAGTCCAAACGGCTTCTTAGTTGGTCCGAAACTTGCTTGGAAGTGATCCCAAGTCTTCGGGTTTTCATAGTCACAAACGATTAGGTCGACAACATCGTCGCCTGGATACCAGTTTTCCTTTTCGCCTGCGTAGCTCGTCCAAGTCCAAATCAGGTTATTCAGCTTGTGCTGATTTGTGAGCCTGTTGTACATCAGCCGGTAAAGTTTTTTGCAGGCTTCTCCTCCCGACTTGCCCCACCAAAACCATTTGCCCTCGGCTTCGTGGAGAGGGCGCCAGATCACGGGGACGTGGGCATCCTGCAACTGCTTCAAGGCGTTAGCCACAAGGTCAATGTCTCGGACAAGGTTCTTGTAAGATGAGCTCTCAGGGTTGGCGAGGACTTTAGCTAGGTCGAATTTGTCAGTGTAAAAGTCTCCGTTTGCGTCAGGTGAGATCCAGTGCCACTGAAACGTCACGATGCCAGACTGCTTGTTCCAAGCGATTGCCTTTGCAACGTCATGGTTCCCAGACTGGGAAGGGCAGATACCGTTGAAGTCGTAACCCATGATTGCGGGCGATTTCCCACCCGTCGTTGCTCGAATAAAAGGGAGGTATTTGTCATCGCACTGTCCCGACAGAATTTGCTTTCCGTAAACTTCAGATAAGAATGCTCGTAGCTTGCGGGTCTCAACGGTTGAATTCGGATTCACGAGCATTTGGGCGTGAGCCGCGGCAGCGCTACCATAAACGGCCAAAGAAAACAATCGAGCAAGCACGGCTTGTTATACACCTGCCTGCACAGCGAAGTCGCTACCTAAGCGGCAATGAACTTGTCACCATGGGGTGACCCGTCGCATAGATATACTCCTGACCGTCGTCTATCATGAAAACTCAATTCAAAGTCACTGTCGCAGCTATGCTGCTCTTCGGCGCACTCGGATGTGGAGGCGCGACCACGATCGACATCTTCAATGATCCCAACGTCTTCGCAGCCTCGCTGACTTTGACGAACGGTTCTGGTGGGATGATCTCGAGTGTTCCTGCTTCGGGCTCACCGGCGGGAGTCGTTACGGGGAAGATCACCCTCGCGGTTGGTCTTGATGTCGATCCTGCGACAATGAAGATGACGGTCACTCGCGAAGACTCCGTTGTGATCGTGGGCTCGCCGAAGGTGATGGACTTTAACGCGACGACCCGGGAGTTCTCCTGCGCGCTCACGGTGCCTGATAACACCGCTGGCATCGGACGGACTTGGACTTTGACAATCACAGGAAAAGATGATGTCGGAGCCCCGGTGCCGTTTGTGGGCAAGGTTGGAACGTTTGTGCAGTCGGCTGCCGTGTTATGAGGCCACTCGTTCTACTGTTCTCGATCGACGGGATGCGGCCCGACGCTCTCGTGCTAGCCGAGACTCCAACTCTTGACCGGCTGGTGAAGGAAGGAGCGTCGACAATGAAAGCCAGGACAGTCATGCCCTCGGTGACTTTGCCTTGCCACACATCCATGTTTCGCGGGGTAGACGTGCCGCGACATGGAATCACGAGCAACACCTTCAGCCCGCTGGCGAGGCCGGTTCCGAGCATTATTGATGTTGCTACTCAACAGGGTCGACGCTGCGCGATGTTTTACAACTGGGGACCGCTCCGCGATCTTTGCGGACCAGAAAGCTTGGCGTTTTCTTACTTTGTCGGGGACCTTGA
The DNA here is from genome assembly GCA_038222255.1 of Fimbriimonadales bacterium. Classification (GTDB taxonomy): domain Bacteria; phylum Armatimonadota; class Fimbriimonadia; order Fimbriimonadales; family Fimbriimonadaceae; genus Fimbriimonas. The sequence continues at coordinate 4,114 of JBBRHU010000177.1, forward strand.
CCGTCATGAAGGTGACGAGCATGTTGCGCGAGTCGCTGCTGAGCATCTCGCGAGCGAGGACATCGACTTTGCCTTCATCTATCTAGGCTATACAGATATCGCTGGCCATGCGCACGGTTGGATGAGTCCAGAGTACATCGAAGGAATTCGTCGTGCGGCACCGTGTGTTCAGCAGGTCCTCGACGCTGCCGTCGCAACGGGGCGGCCGGTGACGGCGCTTGTTCAAAGCGACCACGGAGGACACGAAAGATCTCACGGCACTGAGATGCCAGAGGATATGACCATTCCGTGGGTGCTGTGGGGAGACAGAGTCCGACGTGGGTTCACGATTGAGGCGCCAGTACGCATCTTTGACACCTGCACGACCCTCGCCCATCTGTTGGATTTGAATCCCGCGCGGGAGTGGGAGGGCCGGATCGTTTCTGAGGCCCTCGATTAGGTCTCGCTACTTGTAGATCAGATATTGTGAGCGGATCGACTTGAACTTGTCGAGGGAGGCTTGCCAACTTTTCTGAATGGTCATTGCGTCTTCGCCGATTGAAATTCTCCGGACGACATCGTCGCTGCCGATAAGCCGTTTTGACTCAGCCCAGGTCACTTTGCCCGGATACAGCTTCTGAATCGCACATGCGAGTTCGATGCCAACTCGGACCGAGTCAACTTGTTCTCGGTTAATGATTTCGAGCCGAACACCCTGGATCAGCACACCTTTGAACCTGGACTCGGCTGGCGTGTACTGCGTTGGGTAGAAGCGCATTCCAGGAATGTGTCGCGCGTTCAACTCCGAGGCGAGCGCACGGCCGTCAATGAAATCACCACCGATTTGCTCAAAAGGTGAGTCAGTTCCACGGCCGACCGAAATGTTCTTCGCGAACTCGATCAAGCAGACGCCGGGATAGAGGATTGCCGCTTTCAGGCTCCTCATGTTGGGTGACGGGTTGATCCACGGCAGGTTGGTCGATTCAAACCAATCGCTTCGATGCCAGTCATCCATCTTGACAACCGTCAGCTTGGCGTTGATCTTTCGTTCCTTGTTGAACATCTGAGCGAGTTCGCCCATCGTCATTCCGTGCCTTGCTGGAGTTCCCGCGTGATAGCCCGCGAAGTTCGTGTTTTTTGCATCCAGTGCCGGGCCTTCGACGCGAGTTCCGGTGACCGGGTTGGGGCGATCAAGCACGAAGTATTCCAACCCGGCCTTCGCTGCTTCTTCCATTCCGTAGGCCATTGTGGTCTCGTACGTGTAGAAACGGACGCCTACGTCGGCGATATCGAAAACCAGCGCGTCGAGCCCGACGAGCATCTCAGGTGTCGGTCGCGTCGTCTTTCCATAGAGGCTGAAAACCTTCAAACCAGTGGCAGTGTCCACTACATCTCCAAGTCCGCCGCGATCTTCGACGCCAGCAAACCCATGTTCAGGCGAGAACAGTGCGACAAGCTTGACTCCACCCGCCGTCATCGCATCAATTGTTCGCTTTCCATCGCGAGTGATTCCGGTGTGGTTCGTAATCAAGCCGACTCGCTTTCCCCTCAGCGGGGCGAACTGTTGCTTTTCAAGCACGTCGATGCCAGCGAGAGTCGAGCCATTTCGGTAGTTTTCTTGAGTCATCGTCATGCCTCGAACCGCGAGCGCGGCAATGAAAGGGAGGACAGTCATTTGCAGCGAGGTTACCAGCACGCACATGAATGGCTTTTGATTTCGAACCGCCTGGACTTGTGGGCTTGTCTTGAGGCAAGCCCACAAGAAGGAGGAGGGTTCATCTAGTGGTCAACGTAGTTCTTGCTGTAGCCCAACTCTTCCGGCGCGTGTAGTCTCAGCATCTTCACATCGACATCCTTCGGGACTTGGTGTGCGGTCATTTTGGAGACGGCCCACATCGTGATCATTGAGAGGGGCACACCCCAGATTGCGGGTTGCTCCATGAGCATTCTCACCATCGGTGGGAGGGTCATCACGATGACTTTCTTGTCGAGCATCATATTTGTGACAATCGCTCCGACCGAGAGCAAGCCGCCGAGCAACATCCCACTCGCGGCACCTGTGGCAGTCAGTCCGCGCCACCACGCGCCGAGGAGGAGTAGCGGGAAGTAGGAAGCCGCACCGATCGCAAAGGCCCACCCGACCATTGTTGCGATGTCAAACGATTCCACAAGGAGCCCGAGTCCCATCGAGATCAATCCAACGAACACGGCTGCAACCTTAAAAGCCTTGAGTCGCGCTTCTGGAGGGGCAGCAGGTCGAAGGATCTGACCGTAAATATCGTGAGCAAATGCTCCAGACATGGAGACGAGGAGCCCACTAAAAGTGGACATGAACGCCGCGAAGGCTCCAGCGCTAGTGATACCGCTCAAGATCTGCCCAAGCAATTTGTTTTCGAGGAGCAGAGGAAGCTTGATGAGAATCGTATCGGTGGAGTTGATCGCGTAAAACTCTGGCGCAATGTGCCGTCCAAGTGCACCCCAAAGCGGCGTGAACACATAGAACACGCCAAGCATGACCATGACCCAGAGCGTGGTCCGCTTTGCCGCACGTCCGTCCGGGTTGGTATAGAACCGCACAAGGATGTGCGGCAGTCCGGCGGTGCCGCAGACGAGAGCGATGATGAGGGAATAGGTGTAGAGCAGAGGGAAGCCATATTTGCCCGTCATCGGGCCATACGGATTTTCCCACTTGGCAGTGGGTGGAGCGTTCGGAATCGCAGAGCCGGGAAGGAGCACCACTTCGGTTGGTTCCAGGAACTCAACCTTCCAAGCGTTTGGAACGAGCTCGCGGACGACCTTGTCGTCTCCTGTGATCGTAGTTTTCGCGGAAGCTCTGAACGTCCATCGTGAACCCGGCGCGAACGTATCTCCTTTCGCACCGCTCAAGTCCCAAGGTGAGCCGGTCAGGTCACCGACGAGAGGACTGGGAGGTGACGAAGCCTTCAGCGGATCGGTGAT
>JBBRHU010000178.1:0-7048 GCA_038222255.1 Fimbriimonadales bacterium
ATCATCGTAAACCCATTTTAGACCCATCGCAGGTACGATCTCTCCGTGCCGAACAGCAATCGAACGTCAGTGGGCTCATTTGAGCTTGTTGCAATAAACCTGACGCTCTCCATGGGACTCGTTATTGACCGTGTAATTGCGACCGGGAGCGACCTAGTCGTGTCGGGACCGCCCATAAAAGTTGATGCTCCCCAGCCCGGAAAGCTCCGCGTAGAAATTTCACAAAAGGCCCTTTCGAGCTTCCTCGACAAGCAAGCGCCAGCTGGCCTCCGCAATTTTGATGTTAACGCAGACAACGGAAAGCTGATCGTGAATGCAGTCAAGAAGGTTGTCCTTGATGTTAAGGCGACGGCGATCTGCACGTTGAGAATCGTCGATGGCAAGGAGCTATGGGTTGATCTCCAATCTGTCGACGTGATGGGTGGCAGCCTGACTAACCTGGTCCAGTCGCAGCTCGACAGCCTTAACCCCGTCTTCGACGCCAGGGAGCTACCTCTCAATGCGACGCTCACGACGGTGGAAATTGCTGGTGGGCAGGTAGTCCTGCATGGCACGCTCGCTCCGCCTACCGGGTAACCTCTACTGGCGTTTCTTGGGCGACTGGCGAAATTGGTAGACGCGCTGGATTTAGGTTCCAGTCCTTAGCGGGGTGTGGGTTCGAGTCCCTCGTCGCCCACCAATCTAATTACTATTTACTGGGTTTTCTGTGTGATGCTGTGCATCACGCATCAGGTGGCGTAGAATTAGGATATGAGGACGACGATCAATTTGAGCGAGGATGTTCACGCTATTTTGGCTGCTTTGGCCGACCGCGAGGGCAAACCCGTTGGGGCGGTGATCGATCGCCTGGTCCGTGAATCTCGCACTCAGTATGTTGTCCGAGAAACCGCGACCAAGTATCCAAACGTCTCCAGACGAGGAGCACCCGTCACCCCTGAGCTTGTCGATGAGCTTGCCTCGGAGATTGGGCTCTGAGATTCCTGCTAGACGTCAACATTCTGATTGCGCTTGTAGACCTTAATCACGTCCATAGAAGGGTGGCAATCGAATGGCACGACTTCAATCGCCTCGCAACGATGCTTCGGTGTCCGATCACAGAGAATGGAGTTGTGAGGATCATTTCGCATCCACGCTATCCAAACGGTCCAATTCTGCCGAGTGAGGTCCTGGCGGCGCTGAGTGCTCTCTACACGCTTGGCACCTGGGAGTTCGCAGCTGACGATGTCTCGCTGAGCGACGAGGACGTGTTTCGGATGAGCTCGCTCAACCACTCTGACACAGTGACAGATACTTACTTGCTCGGACTTTGCCAGAAACACGACGCACGGTTCGTTACGATGGACCGGAAGCTCACCACGCTATCGCTAGCCCGCCCTGATGTGGACCTGATCGTTCGCATCTAGGCAGAAATCGCCCTCGCTAGTCGAGAGTTCCCGCTTTTAGGGCACGCACAAACGAGGTGATGCTGCTCGCGCCATTGCCGTCTCTCCACTCCTCGTGGAGTTTTTTGACCAGCGCGCTCCCAACGACCGCCCCGTCCGCGAACTCGCAGACAAGTCGGACGTGCTCAGGAGACGAAATCCCGAAGCCAACGTAGGCCGGCTTGTCGGTCAGCGCCTTTACACGAGTTACCAGTCCGGAGATATCGACGGGCACGGCGTTCTCGGCTCCGGTCACTCCCGTTCTGGAGACGATGTACACGAAACCGGTCGATCTTCTCGCCACTTCTTCAATCCGGAAGGCTGGGCTAGTCGGCGCGACGAGGAAGACCGTTCGAAGGTCAACTTCCGCAGAAGCCTCGCACCATGCGTCCGACTCATCGGGAGTGAGGTCGCTCAGGATGGTTGCACAAGAGCCGGCTTGGCGGCTTGCCGAAGCAAACTCTCTCAGCCCGAAGCGCATCACCGGATTGGTGTATCCCATCGTGAGTAGTGGAATTCCGATCTTCGCTTGCCCCATCGCATCAAGCACCGCTTTCACGGTTGTTCCATGTTCTAGAGATCGTTGGCTACTAGCCTGAATGGTGGGGCCTTCTCCAAACGGATCGCTGAAGGGAATTCCGATTTCGATGGCATCTGCACCACCGTCTTCGAGCGCTCGCAGCACGTCTGGTAGCTGGTCAAGCGGTTGATCTCCGGCAGTGATGAAGAGCACGAGTGCCTTCTCATTCATTGCAGCTAGAGACGCGAACTTCGCTTCGAGCAGATTAGGCAACTAGTTTCCCCCCAAATCGTTTCCGATTCGCGCACTCTTAACGCAGAAGGACAAGACGAGGTCTGACTGATGTCGGTCGAGACCTCGGGCGATGGGAAGAATCTTGTCCTTGAAAATTGACTGCATGGTGGTGAGATTTTTGTAGAGGGTCTTCTTTGTGCCCGGTTGGTACGATTCGAGTTTGGCCTTGTCAATTCTGACTTTGAGGAGTTCAAATTCGTTGCCAACCATCGACACTACCATTTTGTGTCCGGAGTTGCTCTTGTCGGTAAGCAGATGATAGACAAGCTCCTGGACGTCGGGGTGAATGTTCGCCGCAATCGGATGCCAGATCGTGCCGCCACCCGCCAGCATGCTGTTGATCTCGAAACTTTCCGAAGCAAATCCACGAAGGGCCTTCGCGAGATTGTTCCAGTCCTTTCGAACCGTTGCCGCCTTCGTCGCCAGGAGTTTCGAATTGCGAGCCTCCGCAAGATCTCCGTAGATGTCGCAGGCAAGAATCATTGACTGAGTTGAACTGCCCGCTTTTGAATCGTAGAACTCGTACCACTTCTGCTGGCCCATCGCCAACGCTTGTTCAGGAGTTTTTCCGAACAGCCCCGGTTTGCTTTGGGCAAGAAGCAGAACGAGGCAAAGTGCCGGTGTGATCATCGGTCACTGATTATTGCCTACGAACGCGAAGGGTTTACCTTGGCTCTGCTTCCAGTTGATGATTTGATCGCCATTGAGCACCTCGATCGCCTTTCGGTCGATTTCGGCCCGGGTCTTGCGTATTGCAATTCGCTCCGCCTCAAAGGTTTTGAGCAGTTGTTCTCGCCGCTTTTCGTACGCAGCGAGCTTCTGTTGATCCTTAGGAATTCCTTCTCCGCCGAGCGCGTCCGCGACCTTGTCATCAACCTCATTCATCTTTGCATCGTACGCATCATAAAGACCCTTGATCGCAGATAGCTGCCTAGAGCCCACTTCAAACGCTCTCGCGACGCCTTCGTCTAGCAATGCTCGCGGGCCGACGTTCTGAATGCCGAGCTCCCTCAATCGTCGTTTCTGGAGATCGTCCAAGACGCCGAGCGATTGCCCGGCCACCTGTCGCTCTAAATTTTCGAAGGCCTTCGACGTGTCGCCAGACTTCTTCGAGAGGGCGTCAACACGGTCGGAGTAGCTCACCCAATGGCGATCAATTGCCTTGCGCTGGCTATCTGAGAGCTGGAGATCATCTCGAATGGTGACCGCAGTCAGGAGAAACGCCGTTCGATCTTGGAAGGTCAGGTGCGGCGCATTGGGGACAATCTGAGCGTTCGCGACTGAGCTTAACCCGACCAGGAGGGCACCGACTAGCAAGACTCCATAGAGCGTTTTCATCAAATGTTCGACGTGTGTGAGATCGTGAGGTGTTCCCTAATTTTTCGAGCCAGCTGGTACAGCGTACTGTTCTAAGTGTCGAAGACAGCATGCTCGCACGCGGCCGCGAATTCGGTTGATGTAGTTCGCTCGCTGGGCGACTCCGACAGCTCCCCTCGCATCGAGCAAGTTAAACACGTGGCTGCACTTCAAAGCTAGATCGAGGGCGGGGTAGACAAGAGCAAGCGGGCCGGTTCGGGCGAGATCGGGGTTCGAATCGGCATTCGTGCTTGACGTCGAGAGAATTCCTTGTAGCCCATCCCAAAAGACTGGAGTTTCGATGACTCGCTTTGATTCAGCTTCGTACATTTCGAAAAGCTGGAAGAGCATCTCTGTCGACGAGACCTCAAAGTTGTAGACGTTGTGTTGCATCTCGAGCTGGAATTCTGCGTCTCGGTAGCTGAGCTTATCGTTCCACTGGAGGTCGGTCCAGAACGAGTTCGCGTGAGACAGCATCAGGCAGAGTCGCTCGGGTCCATATGTGATTTCCGCACTGACGGGATTGCAGTCGATACCGCCGACCTGCTGGAAAAATGTGAACTGCGTGACTTCGGCACCGTTGACCCAAACTTCCCAGCCCACTCCGCTCGCTCCGGCTGCCTGGTCCTCCCAGTCATCCTCCACGAGCCGAACGTCGTTCTTACTCGTGTCAAACCCGAGGGCATCGAGGGAGCCTAGGTAGAGATCGACAATGTTCTCGGGCGAGGGCTTCATGAGCACCTGATATTGGTAGTAGCGCTGGCTCCGCTGAGGGTTTCGTGTATATCGACCGTCGCTCGGTCGCCGAGAAGGTTGGACGTAGGCTGCATTCCAAGCTTCTGGGCCAAGGGCGCGCAAGAGTGTGGATGGATGTTTTGTTCCGGCACCAACTTCCACATCGTAGGGTTGAAGAATCGCGCAGCCCTGGGCGGCCCAATAGGCGTTCAGGCGATAGATCATCTCTTGCATCGTCATGGCTTGAAAGAGGATACCAGTAGGCTCTAAGAAACCTTCCGCCCTCAGAACCGGGTATCTGTCTAAGTGATGCGCTTCTTTTTTGGCCTAGGGTTGCTTTCGGTTGTGGTCTTTGGAGTGGGTTGCAAGCCGAACAGGACCGCCACCGGCGAACCACAGCAGTCATCTTCTGAGATCACGACCAGAAAATCGGAGCAGCGGCCGATCGTCGGCTTCAATCAAATCACGATCAAGAGCGGGATTGAGGTTCACATGATGTCGCAGGCGCAGTGCACATTCTCGGTCAGCGCGCCGGTGGATGTTCTACCGTTTGTGAAGACAAGCATCGATTATGGGAATCTAAGCGTATGGGTGGACGCAAAGGATATGAAGCTGATCCGACCCGTGCAAGTATTTCTTTCATCCGTGGACCTGATCGCCGTGAACCTCTCCGAAGCAGCGACCGCAGATATCTCGTCAGTAAAGGAGAAAACCTTTAAGGTGAATCTGAGTGGAGGAAGCACGCTGAAGGTGAAAGGGAAAGCGAGGCTGCTGGACGCGGTGATCGATGGTGCGAGCAAGCTAGATGCAGGGGAGCTAGTCGCTCAAGACGTCAAGCTTGGGGCGAAAGGGGCGAGCAAGGCGCTCGTGAACACCGCAGGTAAGTTCGATGTAGATGCTGACGGAGCGTCCATGATCACTTACAAGGGGAGCCCGAAGGTGAAGGCGATCGAAAACGGAGCGAGCACCGTCACTCCGGCGAATAAGTCGGCTGGCTAGGTTCCAAGAGGCTGAATCTTGTCTCTACACGCATTGAGTGCGTGAATCACTTGCGGGTCAAATTGAGTGCCAGCGTGATCTGACATTTCCTGAAATGCCATGTCGACAGTAAGCGGTTGACGCCACGGAGAGCCATTGACAAGAATGTCATAAGTCTCCGCCACGTGGATGATTCGAGCTTCGAGGGGAATCTGGTCCTCAGCGAGACCTTTGGGATATCCCTTTCCATCCCATCGCTCGTGGTGAAGTGTAATCGCGGGAAGGCAAGGTTCAAGAAATTCGAACTCTTCGATGACCTCGATTGCTATTTGCGCGTGTAGTCGCAACATAAAGAAGTCTTCCTCGGTGAGCTGGCCGACCTTTTTCAGGATCGATGCCGACACCCGCATTTTGCCGATGTCGTGAAGCATGGCCGCATTCCTCAACACTCGGAGCTCCTCATCCGACAATCTCATTTCGAAGCCGATTGCGCTTGCGTAGACTGCCACTCGCTCGGCGTGATCCCACTCGCCCTCGTTGTGCTCGTCGAGCGACCGGAGGAGGGCACGGATGGTGTTGTTTTCGGTGAGAAGACTCATGATAATGATCTGGCTACGCGATACCAACCCGCTGAATAGGCGTCGATCGTGTCGCAGGTTGAAGAAACTCGAGAGTTCACTCCGGACTCCATTCTATACGTTCTCGAGGAGAGATGCATTCGAACCAGCTGCGACTCCTTTTTCGGGCATTGGCAAGGACGCTCGCATAAGCCTCATCTTTCTTGAAGAACCGCAACCTGCCTTCCAAGGAGTTCAGTAAACTCCTTGTATGCAGTCACCTCCTCCGTTCTCTGGCGGCACCCCAAAGAAGAAAACAAATACAGGGTTGATCATCGGACTCATTATCGGTGCAGTTCTCCTATGTTGTGTCTTGCCCATCGGCGGATTAATCGGTGGGGCGTTCTATGTGGGGAATAAGGCGAAGGGGTTCATTGGTTGCACCATTTCGGTGGACCTGATGGCGAAGTCGATGAACGACTATCTGGCCGCTCACGACAACACCTATCCAAAGGCGGAGCATTGGCAGGATGATCTTCGACCTTATTACAAGACTCGCCTCGACAAGCAAAGCAAAGAGGTTCCTTTCGGTCTAGTTCCTGCCGAAGGGGCGTGGCCGTGTTCTGAAGAGGGCGGTGGCCAGAGTGGCTTTGCGTTTAACAGCGATGTTGCTGGAAAGAAGCGCACTGAAGTTAATCCAAGCACGGTCGTGATTTTCGAGGTTCCTGAAGTCAAGATGAATAACTCGATGACATTCAAGAAACAGGATCCCGCAGTCTCGCCAAAAATTCTAGGCGAGCGACGTCCGTGGTACGAAATTTTGGCGAGCGGCGAGCTTATCGGGGCGAAGGGCAGTAGCAGAATCAACATTAACACAGGTTCGGGTGGCGGCTTATCGAAAGGCTCGGACAGCAAGGAATAATCCCTAATGTTAAGGCTGTCGAGGCGGGGCCCGGACACCAGAGCGACAGCAAGCTGCTCTCAGGACGTATACTGTAGGGTAGGTAAACAACATGCAGATTGATCTCAAAAGTCTCCCGGTCGGCAACATCTTCGGAATCGAACAATGGCTGATCATCTTGGTGATCGTGCTGCTACTCTTTGGTGGCAAGAAGATTCCTGAACTGCTCCGTGGAGTTGGACGAGGCGTCGGTGAGTTGCAGAAGGGTCTTGATGAAGGAAAGCAG
>JBBRHU010000179.1:0-6958 GCA_038222255.1 Fimbriimonadales bacterium
ACCACTCGCTTACGAGCAGATCCGCTGGATCGAAGGCACCGAAGAGGATATTGCCGCAGTGTATTGGCAGAGCGCTCGCGTGGTTGAAGATGTTCACGGCAAGATGGCAGTGCTGTTCCCGAACGCCTGGTCGCTTCGTTGGCTAGAAGAGCACAATCCGAAGCTGAAATTTAACCAACGCTAATGCTGCTCGCGAATTTGTTGAACCTGCCAAGCGTGCCGATTCCGTGGAGTGGTGAAAACATCCCGTGGCACGAGCCGGGTTTTAGTGAGCGGATGCTTGCTGAGCATCTTTCGCAAGCTCATGATCTCGGGTCGCGGGGATTACAACACATTGAACGTGCGGTGGCGTGGGTTCACGATGAAGTTCTTGGTGGGGTTCCTTCGAAGATTCTTGATCTCGGTTGTGGACCGGGTCTGTATTTGCGGGCATTCGCCGAACGAGGTCACAGCGGAGTTGGAATCGACATTTCTCCTGCTTCGGTTCGGCACGCTCAGGAACTCCTGCGCGGCTCGTCGGTGGAAGTCATCGAGGGTGATTGGCGCACAACCCCCTTTGGAGAGGATTTTGACCTTGTCACACTCCTATTCAGCGAGATGAACGGATTTCGGCGAGAAGTGGCTTTAGACATTCTTGCTCGTGCCGAAAAGGCAGGAAGGCGCCTTGTGATGGAGGTTCAGACGCTGGACGGGATGCTGAATTGTGACTATCCCGGAAAGGAATGGGAGTTGGTACAAAGCGGGCCGCTCTGCGCCGAACCTTACTTGTTGCTTACTGAACACTTTTTTGACGATGAGTCACTCGTGGTCACGACGAGGTTCATTGTTGTCCAACTCTCTTCGGGTGTCTCAAGCGTCCATGTTCACACTGAGCAAGGCTATCGAGATGATGAGTGGCATGAGCTACTCACTGAAGCAGGTTGGCGAAATGTAACCCAAGGTCCGCCCCTCGGGGCGGCGGCCGAGAAGCGTTTCATGACTCTAACAGCTGTGCGCTAACCTAAAGCCGCGAGCTCTTCTTGGACGTATTGATCGTCAGGAACTTCCTTCGATAATTGGACCATGATCTCTCGGGCTTCGTCTATTCGGCCGAGTTCTCTAAGGACTCTGCCAATGCACCACCGGCCAATCTGCTCTCGATCCTTTTGACCATACTCTTCTCTCAGTTCTCTGGCCTTAACGAACTTGGCAAGGGCTTCTTCGAGTTTGCTTTCGCCAAAGTCGGCCCAACCTAAGTTGTTGAGCAGGGTCGCTTCCCATTGTTGAGCGCGCTTTTCCTTTGCACCACGAGCCAGTTCCAGACCACGTTCGTTCCACGCCCGAGATTCGTCGCCTTTGGTGACGATAGCGACCATGTGCGCCGCATCGATGGTCCAAAGTTCGAGACCGAGAGATTTGCCAAGTGCAAACGCATTTTCAAAGAGAGGTTTCGCTCCCTCTGGAGACCCGCTTGAGTTGAGGCACCTCCCCATTTCGAGCAGCCAAATCACCTGCGGTGGGCTGCCAGGTTCGATCTCGATCGCGGCCTTCTCGAGGATTTCACTTGCTTCCTCGAACAACTTCTGTAGCCCGAGGGCGCGTGCTAGTTGAGTCATCCCGATGAGCCAGTCCGTGCCGCGAGCCGTTCGAAGAAACTCTCGGAATCGGACTTCCGAGCCAGCAGGGTCGTTGAAATCCCAAAGTTCAGCGTAATCCACGCGGAGAGGATACACGGTTCAAGCATTTAGCTAGCAAGCTAACTTCGGAAGAAGGTATGACTTTAGGCTGTGCAGAACCGCTACGTCGCAGATATCGGAGACTACGCGAAACTCGGGCTCCTGAGGAAGTTACAGCCCTTCGGCAAACTTGGGGTTGGTTGGTGGCTTCATCCCGACCAGACTGGAAATTCCGATGGAAAGCACAAACACTACCTAGACGCACCGGACCAATGGCGTCAGTTGGATCCACTGCTCTTTGACGAGCTCAAGTCGATCCGGGATCGAGAGTATTTCAACGTGAAGGCAATCGAGAGGTCCGAATGCTTGCCTGATGCGGTCTTTCACAGTGAGCAAATTCCATCCAGCGAAGTGCCTTTGAAGTTAAGAGCAGAACTTAGACTTCATTGGCTCTCGCGGGTTCGCAAGGCGCTAGAACCTGCAGACATTCTGTTCCTAGATCCGGACAACGGGTTTGCTCCAGCCTCGCTCAAAACGCACCACGGCCACGCCGGGAAGAGCATCTTCTTAGACGAAGTGCGTCAACTTGCACAGGGCAAGCGGGCGACCGTCGTATACCATCACCAAACTCGCGCGCCAGGTGGTCATACGAAGGAGATTGAAGACTGGTTGGATCGGTTGAAGCTCACGGGCCTCGGAGTAGGGGGAGCGTTGAGGTGTAGGTCTTACTCGCCCCGAGCGTTCTTCGTTCTCACTTCCGACTCCGAGATAGTCGCCGCGCTCGGCGAATTTGCCCAGCAATGGAGAGACACAGAGCTGCATAGTCCAAGGTCGTGAATGGCTTGCACCTGAATCCGTTCTGGATGAGTTAACATCTCTGAGTGGTTACCCACCTGCGATGTACTCTCACTGGCGAGACGTATCCGGCGAACCAGCCTATGAACCTTTCACCGGCTGGCCGTCCTCTGTTTCCCGAATATCAACTTTCCGAGAGCACCCTCGATCGGGATGCCCTGAAGGATCGTGAACCCAACATGTGGCGATATCGGGAGGTCCTTCCTGCGTGCGAGATTGTCACTCTGAACGAGGGCTGGACGCCGCTATATCACGCGCCGAGACTCGGCGAAAAGTGGTACGTGAAAGACGAAAGCGTCAATCCGACTGGAAGTTTTAAGGCAAGGGGAATGTCAGCAGCGGTTTCGATGGCGAAGCACTTTGGACTTACAAAGCTAGCCGTTCCGAGCGCAGGCAATGCTGGCGGGGCCTTAGCTGCCTATGCTGCTAAGGCAGGGATAGAGTGTTTCGTCTTCTTACCGAAGGACACTCCGAGGGCATTCATCGTCGAATGCGAGGTGCTGGGAGCACAGGTCACTTTGATTGACGGTCTAATCACGGATTGCGGTGCAGAGATTGCCCGCCGGAAAGAAGCGGAAGGGTGGTTTGATCTGAGCACGCTCAAAGAGCCGTATAGGGTGGAGGGAAAGAAGACAATGGGCTACGAGGTGGCAGAGCAGATGGACTGGACTTTGCCTGACGTCATTGTTTATCCCACAGGAGGAGGCACTGGCCTCGTCGGGATGTGGAAAGCCTTCGATGAGATGGAACGGATGGGTTGGATCGACTCGAAACGGCCCAAAATGATTTCCGTTCAAGCCGCGGGATGCGCCCCAATTGCTCGTGCATTTGACGCTGGCGAGAGGTTCGCGACTGAGTTTGAGAATGCACACACTTCGGCTTCAGGGTTACGAGTTCCAAAAGCGATCGCGGACTTCATCATGCTTGACCTGATTCGCTCTTCCGGTGGAACTGCGGTCACAGTGACTGATGAACAGATGTTGGAGGGAGCAAAGCAGTTAGGGCGAGCAACGGGGATATTCGCTGCTCCGGAAGGAGGCGCAGTGGTCGCGGGGGCTCAGGCGTTACTTGACAACGGCTTCATTTCAGCCCACGAGACGGTAGTGCTTTTCAACACCGGCTCGGGGCTGAAATATCTTGAGGCATTTATTCCTTGTGATAGGTAGCTTCGACGGCCCAGTCCTCTTGCTTCCCGTCTGGGTGGATGTTGAACATCTTCAAGACGAAGGCCTTGCCTAAGAGCGACAATGAAATCCTCCATCCCCAAGGCTTGCTCCCTGGCACCTCATAGCTTCCTTTGAGGTTCACCGTACCTGTGGTTTCGACGGCACCTCGGAGGGCCATGACACCGCTATCTTGATGCCAAGAATCGCTCCAACCTGCAGAAACATCGTTGCCAGCCTTGTTTCCGGCGAGTAGGAGAGTGCCTTCCTGCAGCTTTCCATCGTATTCCCACGTGTACGTAATGGTTGCGAACTTGGCGTGGTGATCAACCTCGACGTGGAGAGTGCTCTTGGACTTTTGTGTTTGCTTCGCGGGCTCTTTCTCCCACAAAAGGTGGAGGGTTGAGTCACCCTTCCAGATGCCGGTGGAGTCTTGGATCGATTTTGGAACGGCCATAGTGTTTGTATGATAACCGGATTGCGGGTTTATGATCGCTTCAAGGTGCGCGCTGGGCTTGGAGCGTCTTCATACGAGATCTGGATAAGTTCGGTGGCCAATTCCGGAGTCAGGTGGTCAAGGTGCACGAGAAACGCAGGGTAGCCAGTATAATGGGGAGTCTTGTAGAGCACTTCAGAATACGCCGCGAGAAGTCGATCGTGGCTAAGCCAATCTATTTTTATCGCAATCGTCTCGCCATCTTCGATCAACCGAAACATGAAGCGAGATTTGCGCTTTACCGCTGGCGTCCCGTAGCTCGTCCCTTCGATGCAATCCTCTCGTTGCAGGGCGAGCGAGAAGAATTCGTCGTAAGTCACGATCGCAGCTTTACCGAGAATCGCAGATCGAATCGTGGATCTTCGGGGAAGGTTGAAGGATAGACTTCAAGCAGACCGGCGTGTGCTTCGTATTTAGAACCTGGTAGCCACTCATCATAGAAAGCCATAATTGTCTCGTGAATGACCTCTAGGGATGGGCAGAGGACCACGGCATAAAGCCCGCCTTCAATTTCCCACCCCTTCATTCCTTCAGGCATAACGCCGAAGTCGTGGACTTCTCTTGCGGCGAGGTATGCAATCGCTTCTGCATCATCCCCTTTGGCGAAGTGAGATGCGCCAAATGCACCGCTCGCTCTCGTTATCTCTCCCATTCGAGGAGCGAAAGAATGCCACAGCGCAGGAATTTCGGGTCCCCCTGGTCGGCCAATATATTCGAGGCCGACAAGTTTGCGGGCAGGTTCGGTGATGATTGTGGGATTTAGATTCATCTTGATTGCAGTCTTACCAGATCGTGAATCTTCTAAGCCCTCAAATAAGTGGCAACCGAACTACGCGATCAGGTGCTCGTAGAATATCTGCATCGGCCATCTCGTCGAGTTGTACAGTAGTCAGTTACCTTGAACTGGTGCATTGGTTCCATACTGGTTAGAACAATGGAGCTTGATCGTTCTGGCGAGAGGAATGGGGTGAGGATAGCCCAAGTATTACCTGTCGCGCAGACCGAATCAGAGCGACTCGCTAGCCGACCGTGGGACATACGAGTGATTGTGTTCCTGATTGTTTCGCTCGCAGGTTTGCTGATCAGCCGCGCAGGGGGACAAGGAAGCGAACTCTTCACCTTTATCGCCCTCTTCTACCTGCTTTTAGAGATATGGTTTCGCCAGTGGAATCGAAGGCTTCTCGCAGACAAGGCGAGCAAATTGCACGGGGTTGTCAAGGAGGAGAATGAATTGGTTGAGTACGTTCGAATGTCGGCGACTCATGCAGGCAAAGAACTTTATCGGGACCACGGGCTGTTCATAATGTCAAGCGAACAGTGGCTTTTCGAAGGAGAGAGAGTAGTCTTTTCAAATCCCGTTTCACGCCAAACAACAATCGTTGAACCGTCAGTGGTGAGCATTGTTTATCCCGACTCAGAACTCCAAGTCAACTTTGTGTGCTGTAGCAGGATGAACTGGAATTCTAAAGTTCTTTATCGCGTTAGGGATCGGATGACGAGCGCGAAACTGAGCAACGACCGGTTGATTTTCCCGCCAAACAAGATTGAGCAGGTTTCAGTGTTCGGCCCTCACCACTTCGCTTTATGTGCGCTCGCTTACTGCATGGTTGTTGCAACTTATCGGTACGGGCACTTGTTCATGGCTGTATGCATCGGCATCCTTGGAATTGCGGTAGCGATCTTGTTCTTTCGAGATCAAATCCGACGGAAAAGATGCGGCTCGACTTCTCGAGAGTCCGTTGGCTATGCGTCGTTCCTCTCCAAGATCCTCCCTGCGGAGCACTCTACAATGTTGCCGAAGTCTGTGCAATCGCAAATTGAGGCGCAGCCCTCCTCGCTCTACGCAGGAGAGATCGATGGCACTTGAGTCGCCCGCGTCCGTAGGTGTGGTCAGAATCGCCGAGGAAACGCCCGTCGCCCAGACCGAATCAGAACGATTGCATCAGAGACATTGGAACATCAGAATAACCGGTTGGATGGTCGTTGGCTTGGTCACGCTAGCTATAAGTCGCATTAGCGACAATTTCCTGGTGCTATTCAACCTTGAGAGTCTTGCGTCACTGGGTCTTGAGGCGTGGCTTCGAAAGGGGTTTAAAAAGCTCTTCGTGGACAAGGCGAGCCAATTCGGTAGTGCGCGTACCGGCGCAGCAGAGTTAGCTCAATATGTTCTGTTCCAAGTGATTTATGATGGAAGGGAGTTGTACAGAGACTTTGGCATGTTTGTAATGTCGTGCGACCAGTGGCTGTTCGAAGGAGAACGAATCGCTTTTTCTAACCCGGTCTCCGTATCGACCACAAAGGTTGCTTTGACCGCAGTGTCGTTTGAATATCCAGATTCGAAGCTTAAAGTGACGTTCAACTGCTGTAGCGAGATTGGCTGGGATAGAGATGTTGTGGATCGGATGAAAGAGCGGCTCTCGACAATTGAGCCTGATCCAATGGATCTAATTTACCCACCAGTTTTGGTCAAGCAAACGCCGCCGGCGCATCGTTACCAAGTATTGGCTTGTTTGGTAGCCTGGAACGGGTTAGCTTTTAGCTTCGTTGGTCATAGTGCAATCTTAGTCGGCGTGCTCGTCACCCTTGGACTCGCTGGGCTCGGTTTGTATTTGTGGACCGAGCGACGTCGTCGTCGGCTCGCGTGGTCCACCCATGCTTCACTCGCCTACGAAGACTTCCTTGCGCAGTTGATTGCTTGTCCGACAGCCAGTGGCTTGTCCACGGATGTAGACTCGTCCTCAACCGCTCAGCTCCAAATGGGTATAGAATAATCTTAAGATGACACCAGC
>JBBRHU010000180.1:0-6922 GCA_038222255.1 Fimbriimonadales bacterium
GGAACTCGCCATCACGAAGGGAATTACGATTGATGAGCACAGCCCCCAGTACGTTGAAGATGCTCGAGCCCTTGACAGAGCACATGGACGACTGCTTGAACTAGCCTCAGCCGACACGATCATCGATAATTCGTTAGTAAATGAACTGCATAGTCTGCTGCTTGCTGGACAGGTCGGCTCGGGGATGTTTAGAGCCTCGGCGGTTCGCATTACTGGTTCGAATCACACCCCGCCGAAAAGTAGAGAGCAGGTAACCAGTCAAATGGTTGCGTGGCAGGAGTGGTCGCATAATCATGATAAAGGATCAGCGCCTATTCGCTCAGCCATCTTGCATGCGTGGTTGACCCATATCCACCCGTATACAGACGGCAATGGTCGGACCGCCCGAGCCATTGGCAACTTGCAACTAATTCGGGCTGGATATCCTCCGATCATCATCAAGAAAGCTGAAAGGGAGCGCTACTACGATTGTCTTAGCGAATCGGATGAAGGCAATTTGGGACCATTCTTGGAGCTCATTTTTGATCGATGTGAATCGTCCCTGATTGGACTTGAGCAAGCTGCGAAGGTGAACATATCGCCTGCTGTGATATCAATCCGCGAGCGTCAAACAAAGCAGCTGGAAATTTGGAATACGGCTGTGCATCTCCTTGGCCAAATGATTGACCTAGAACTTTCGGGAGCTTTAGAAGCGGTCAGCGGAGCCTGCACGGTGCAGCTGTTCGAGAGCGACCTTTCACTTGAGGATTATCTCGAACTCTGCCAAGGAAGGTCTGTACCGAGGTCATGGGCGTTCCGAATTCGAATAGACATTCCAGGCTTCGAACCTTATGAAGCCTTGGGATGGGCTGGACACCGAACCGGAGCCATGTACCACAGGATGGGCCAGCAAGGTGGTCCTTCCATCTTCTGGTCTGTGCTGAATCCTGATGGATTCCCCAACTGGATTCAAGACTATGGCCCTGTAGTTTATGGCCATGAGATCACATCGAAGAACGGAAACGGGGATGCCTGGACCACCTACGTGGGTGACGGAGTCTACGTAGAGTCGACCACAAGTGAGCTAGCGGCAAAGGTCACAAACTCGCTCTTAAGTGCTTCATCGAAAGCAAATTGATATTCCTGTCAACTCCGGCACTCCGCAATGCAGTTCTAAGCGCGTACACTTCGGTGTACCACGCTTTTTGAACCTAAATTTCGGTTCAGTCCAGACGGGATTCGAACTTTCATGAGAAGTAGACCGCCACTACGGCCCTGCATCGAAGCGCATAATCATCGAATGCATCCACGTTCGGCGTGCATGGCCCCCTTGTTCGGCGCAGGCAATCTGTGCTTGTCGCGGTAGATGCAGCCTTAGCGGGGATTTACACCTGAATTCGTTAAGTTCGCGAAACCCGCGCGGCCCAAACCAAGTAACGATAGTAGTTGTATTTCTCGGTGGTGTCCGCGAGCCAAACCAGCTGCTTGGATCAAATCGGTCGTGGCAGCGGTGACAATACAAAAACTCGATAAAGCTCAATTTCGATCTACATGAACGACGTACGATCCCAATCACCCCAGTCCACAGACTCCTCAGCAAGGCCCCGGCGAAGCAAGTTCAACTTCTGGCGCTGGTTTTGGCTCAGCACCATACCAATTTCGCTCGGCTGGCTATGGTATGACTTCTACGCCCCTGCCAATCACGTCACTTGGGCCAAAGACTACGCCTCGGCTGAAGGACAAGCGGCCAGATCCGGCAAGCCAGTCATCCTCTTCTTCACGGGCAAGTGGTGCAGTCCATGTCGAATCATGAAGCGCAATGTCTGGGCGGATGATCAAGTGGAAGCCACCGTCAATGCACGGTTCACGTCCGTGATGATCGACATCGATGATCCTAATGCGGCTGCCGTAGTGAGTCGTTATCGAGTAGGCGCGACTCCCACCACGATCATTACTGATCCGCAAGGAAGGGTCTTACAGCAGGTGCAGGGGGGGATGGGCAAAGCGGACTTTCTCGAATTGCTGTCCCGGCCAAATCTATCCGCCGATAACTTCTCGCGCTGACGAAGGCCAGGAGATTAGGAACCATCTACGCCGCTTTGAATTCGAGAGTTCGCAAACCATCCAGCACGGAGTACCAGCATTTATTTGGAACTGAAACTCTAATCCTTTGGCGGCCCCGAGGTTGGATCCCCTCTAGGGGTTCCGTGGACGCTGTAGTTGGGAGAGCATAACCGGCTTGTATTCCCACTAGTCAGGATTCGACAGGGCTCCACTACAGGCGCTTCTGCAAACGACGACATCGTCTCCGATGTCGTTGTTTGAAAGGGGTTTCGGGCGAGCAGGATAACCGGTCCAAGGAACCATTTACTGGCTCGGATGCCCGCGGACTTTGAGCAGGAAAGTTGCTCTCGACGCTTGCAGCGGCATGGGTAATCTTTGCCCATGGTTGCAATGATGCTGACTGCGCTGATGACTCAAACACGCTCTACCGATCAGGGTCTGAGCAAGGAGATTCAGGGTGTTTACGCTCGCTGGAATAATGCGACCGCAAAAGGCGATGTTAAGACCGTATTGTCAATGATCCGAAAAGACTTCAAATACATCACCACCGATGGTGAACAAAAGGGTGTGGAAGACTTTCCATCATTCAGTAAGCGAGTTGCAAACGTGATCGCGAATAGCCGAAACATGAAGTTTCACACGACGGTAGAACGAGTGGTTCGAGTTCAATCTGGGGTGGTAGCGTGGACAAGTTATGGCGTATCTGCTGACTTCAAGTCAGGAGAAAAATGGGTTCACTTTGAGAAGACGCTTAAACTCGTCGACACCTTCGTGAAAGCGAAGTCCGGTTGGCAAATTGTCGAGAGCATCTCATATTGAGCCGATCGATCTCTTACGAGGCTGTCAGACTTAGACTGGGTTCTGCCATTGCGGGTCGACAGTCTCGCCATTGAGCTACTCATGATCTCGTCGAGGTTCCACCCTCACTTCAGGGCGGTCACCGACTTCAGTCCGCACCGGATTGACTGCTCGTTGCGGTTAGTTGCGCAGACTCGCCAACAGAACCGGACAAGGCTCGGCACGGTGAACCTTTCGAAGAGAAGCGATTTAAGCGCGTCTATTTCAGGCTACCTTTCAAACGTCCACCCAGCGTCCCCAAAATCCCCGTCTTCCCAACACCCCACCACTCCGGTAAGATCGGGCCATGGCGAAACGCCCGATCCGAGCGGAGGATCTCCTACGAATCGTCTTCGTAGGCGACCCTCAGATGAGCCCTAGTGGCGATCATGTTTTGTTTTCTCGAAAGACAATCACCGAGAAGAATAGTTACCTCACCCACCTCTACACCGTGGACCACGGGTACAAGGTCAAGCAGTGGACGAGCGGCGCGAAGAGCTGCAGCGCGGGACGCTGGTCTCCCGACGGCCACACAATCTCGTTTATCACCGGCCGAGAAGAACCGTCGGCGCAGATCTTCCTCATCTCAACCGAAGGTGGCGAAGCTCTACCTCTCACCAAGCTTCCCGAAGGTTCAATCGGCGACTACTCTTGGTCGCCCGACGGCAAGAAGATTGCATTCACCTTCCGCGAAACTGCGGAGCATTTGACTAAAGCCGCGACCGAGGCTCGTACGGCCAAGGGCGGGAGCGAACCTCCGATTGAGATCGATTCCGTTTGGTATCGACTCGATGGAGACGGATACTTCGCAAACCAGAGATACAAGCTCTACGTCGTTGACATCGCCACCGGCAAGCACGAAGTCATCTGTGAATCCGCAGCCGATGGTGACTATTCGTTCTCTTGGGCGCCTTCGAGCGAAGAGCTCGCAGTGGCTCACTCCGTGTCCAAGCGGCCGTTCGCAGAACCGCCGAACGTTCAAATCTGGCGGATTAATCTCAAGGGAGAAGCCGTCAAAATCGAAGGGCTTGAGAAGGGCGTCAAGAGCGCCGTTCGGTGGTCTCCAGACGGAAAGTGGATTGCCTTCGCGGGTGACACGGACGATAAGGATCCCTGGGGAACTCGAAACTCCAAGATCTATATCGTCAGCCCGGACGGTGGTGAACCGAAGTGCATTAGCGAACACACCGACTATTGCATGAGCGCCGCTACGTTGAGCGACTGCAAAGAAGCAGGGTCAGAGACGGTCCTCTTTTGGGCACACGATTCCGATGCGCTCTACGTGCAGATCGGCTGGCACGGCGAATCACAGCTCGGTCGATTCACGATCAACGGCGAATTTGCGATGCTCACTGAAGGGCGCCACTTCATAGGAGTTGGGTCGCTCAGCAGAACGGGACGGCACATGGCGATCACCTACGGATCTACCCTTGAGCTACCCGAAGTTGGCGTCCTCCACCTCGGCTCCGGCGACGACCAAGATCGCGACGTGCTGACCGCATTCAACCGAACCTTCCACGAAGAGATCAAGCTGAGCGAACCCGAAGAGATCTGGCTCGATTCAACCGACGGTTCTCGGGTTCACGGCTGGGTGATGAAGCCGATTGACTATCTCGCTCCAAAGCGGTATGCCGCAGTGCTCGAAATTCACGGTGGACCACACGCCCAATATGGCTGGGCGTTCTTCCATGAGTTCCAGCTCCTCGCCGCCGAGGGATACGTCGTGGTCTACACGAACCCACGCGGTTCCAAGGGCTATGGCGAGAAATACTGTGCAGCCATCCAAGGCGATTGGGGCAATAAGGATTGGGATGACATTGAAGTCACGATGCGTTGGATGCAACACCAGTCGTACATCCACCCCGGCCAAATCGGCGTGATGGGCGGATCATACGGTGGCTACATGACGAACTGGGCCATCGGCCACACCCACGACTTCAAAGCAGCAATCACCGATCGGTGCGTCTCGAACATGGTCTCAATGGCTATGAATAGTGACTTCCCGTTTAATAAAGATGGCTACTTCAAGGGTGTCGCTTGGGGCGATCACGAAGCGATCAAAGAGCTGTGGCGACAATCGCCAATTGCTTACTTCGAAGGCGTGAAAACTCCGACGCTGATCATTCACAGCGAAGGCGACCTGCGTTGCAACATCGAGCAAAGCGAGGAAGTCTTCACGGCTCTCCAGCAGCAGGGCGTCGAGTCTCGATTTGTGAGATATCCGAAGTCAACTTCGCATGGAATGTCGAGGAATGGTCCACCAGATCTTCGCCTCCACCGACTTGGCGAAATCGTCAAGTGGTGGAAGAAGTTCCTGCACTAATTGGCGATGGGGGCTATCCGCCCCCGACCCATTTCGCGAAGTAGTTTCGCTTGCTCACCACGTCGTTATGTTCTAACTCCGTGGTGAGCACGATCAGACATCCCCGCCGCTTGACCTCGGCGTCAGTGAGATCAGCCTCCAATAACACCCGGGGCTGAAAATGCCGCTTCTGTAGAAGCGCAACAATCTGAGCATTGTTGTGCCCAAGGTGATCGGTACATATCGAGATGAGGCGACGCTTAGAATCCCCTGCGACCCAGTCGGCAAAGTGCTCTAGCCCGCCGTAGGAAGCATCGAACAAGATCACATCCGTGATTTGCGTGGTGAGCTCCTTCTTTGCCAGAATCGCCGAAGTCACAAGGTAGCCGCCACTATGCGCGGTCAACGTGACTTTGCCAATCTTGGCGTTTGCTGGTGCCTTGCCGGTTGAAACTAGCTTGCGGAGGGTCTCGTTCAGAAGGTTTTCCAGGCCGTGAGGCTCAAACTGGAGCTTGCCATCCCCAGAATCGCCGGCATCCTTCGGTCCTTGTGGCACGACCAGAACCGCATTCTTACCACTGTCTGCCATCTGCTTCTCAAGTCCGAACTGGCTGAAGACGTCCTTAACGTTGTTGTTGTGTCCGTGAAAATGAACAACGAAGTTGACGGCCTCGCCCAGCTTGACGGCTTTAGGAATGAACAGTCCAACTGTCGAATCGATGTAGTGCGGATCCTTCGGAAAGGTCTTCGTCTTCCCCTTAAATCCATCCGCTCGGGAGGAGTGCGGAAACGGTGCGGACTCAAAACTCGAAAGGAGCGTTTGACCGAATTCATTGGAAACCCAACTGGTCTGATTACTACTCATCGCGGTCACTAGCCCAACCAACGCCGTGGTCAACATCATCTCACAATACCGCGAGTGCAGTTCTCCACTTTCTAAACCGCATACATGTCCATTTTGGGTTCAAATCCTCCTATACTGAAATCGACCCACGGGTTGGAAAGCATCTCAATGTCGAACGATCTCTCTCGTCGTGATTTTCTTCGCCACTCTGCCTACACCGCAGCCGGAGTAGGCCTCGGACTCAACGCCATGGGCGCAACTAGGCGCTCTTCCTCTGCCAATGATAAGGTTGTCATCGGGCTTATCGGCTGTGGTGGCATGGGTGCCTCCAACATGCGGAGCCTGATGCGCTACAACGATGTCGAAATTGCCGCCCTGTGCGATGTCGACCGCGATAGGATTCCAGGCGATTTCGGCACGGTGTACAAGAAGTACGGCCGACGGCCTGAGGTCTACCGCGATTACCGCCGGATGCTCGACCGCAAGGATATCGACGCCGTCATTGTTGGAACTCCAGACCACTGGCACGCACTCAACCTCATCCACGCTTGCCAGGCCGGAAAAGACGCCTATTGCGAAAAGCCGCTCAGCCACAACATTCAAGAAGCGGTCGCGATGGTCAATGCCCAAAAGCGCCACAACCGAGTGGTGCAGGTCGGCACCTGGCAACGTTCGACGAAGGAGTTCACGGACGCGATCAACTATGTTCGGTCTGGCAAGCTAGGCAAGATCGTCCACTGCCGAGCCTGGATCGCTGACGGAACTCGCATCGGAAAGCGCTCACCGATGGCTGTCCCGTCGAACCTCAACTACGACGCTTGGGTCGGCCCTGCCAAGTTCGTTCCTTACCAAGACAACAAGGTTCACTGGAACTGGCGATGGGTCCTGAACACAGG
>JBBRHU010000181.1:0-6804 GCA_038222255.1 Fimbriimonadales bacterium
TCATTGGCGCACCTTGCGCTTTTGATCGATCAATGTTCGACTCCCTGCTTGCCCTCCGTGGGAAGGCGGGGGCCAGAGACCTCATTCGAAGCGCTGAAGTGTGCGTCGACGTGATTGCATTTGACGGCGCGAACGACGAACCTGAGGGCGAGTCGTACGTTCTTCCAATCGTTGATCTCCGTCCACGCACCGTGCCAAAGCAGCCGTGGCGAGATGAACACGAAGCCAGAGCACCACCCAAGCAGCCGATCTCAACAATCGCCGCCTAGCAAGCCAATCTACGCTTGCCCTGTGTGAATCTGCATTCGGACTGATATGTACCAGAGCCAAAACCTGTCAAGGTTGGCGCGGGAAACTGCGTTTACCCTTATCGAACTTTTAGTCGTCATCGCGATCATCGCGATTCTCACCGCAATTCTGTTTCCCGTCTTTGCTCAGGCGAAAGCTGCCGCAAAGAAGACTGCCTGCATCAGCAACCTGCACCAAGTCGGGCTTGCAATCGCGATGTACCGAAATGATGCAGACGATACTAACCCACGCCACAGGTTTTGCCCAGACCGTGTCGGGGACGAACTCTGCACGAATTTAACAAATCCAACCCAGTGGACTGGAGCCAATGAGGTGTGGTGGGCACCGTTCGACAATTCTGTTGCACCAGATTCTTCTGGCCCCTACCCAAACTATCGAGCGGGCTTCTTGCAGCCCTATTTCAAAAACGTTGCGATCTTTAAGGATCCGCATGATCAGGTGTGGCAAGTCGGTTATGCGATGTCTTACATTACGCGAGGCCCAATGGGAAAGCCGGGCTCGGCTGTGGAAAATCCTACGGTTATGCAAGTTTGGGATCACTCGCGCACTCCAGGATGTGCAGATACGAGAGTCGGCCACACCGGACCTCCTTGGAACGCATTTCCAGTGGATGCAGACACTGCGCACACCCATTACCCCTCTCGTCACTCTGAGGGTTTCGTCACGCTTCGGCACGATTCGAGCGCCAAGTGGCGAAGACCGACGAGTCTGACCGGTGCTGATTTCTTTGGAGACGTGCAGCCATGAGTTGAAGGACCGCTGGAGGGGTTAGCTGACACCCTCGTCTCTGCCGAATATACTCGTCTCAGTTCGCGAAGGAACTGCCTGATCATGCTTCTAACACCAGTCACCGACCTCGGCACGCCTATCGACCGCCACGCGCTTGTCAGTCGGCACGATGTGCAACTCACCGCATATAAAAGCGGGCACCCGATGCAGGTCGGAAACGGCGAATTTGCATTCTCGTTCGACGTGACTGGGCTTCAAACTTTTGCGCCATACAACACGATGTCTCAGTGGGGGTGGCATAGTGGCCCTATTCCGAATGGCGAGCGGATGGATAATTTCCAGGGCCAAGTTTGGGATACTCACGGTCGAGGGGTGCGCTACCCCATGCCAGATCCGCAACATCCGGCCCTTTCAAATTGGATGGCATCGAATCCACACCGGATTAATCTTGGTCGTGTCGGGCTAGACCTTAGGAAGCGAGATGGCTCGCTGGTGCTCCCGAGCGATCTCACAAACATCCGGCAGACACTTGACCTATGGGGTGGAGTCGCCACCAGTCGGTTTGATGTCGAAGGTACCCCAGTGGTTGTGAAGACAACTTGCCATGCCGAATCAGACACGATTGGTGTGGAGATCCAGTCCAAACTCGTCAGGTCTGGACAATTGAAAGTCTTCATCGCGTGTCCGGGAGACAATCCTCTCGGGTTCGCGAATTTCGTGGGAGATTGGAATAGCCCGGCGAAGCTGGAGACCTCACCCACGACTTCCAAGAATTCCATTGAGCTGGTCCGCAAAATCGACGGAGGTGGACATCGGATCGGGGTTCATTGGGAGGGAAAAGCAAAACTCGACGAAGCCCCAGCTCCGGCCACGGGTCTCAGAATCCTACGAGCGGAATATGGTTCGGGCAAAACCTGGAGCGATGTCACCAGGCTCGTGAGCCAGGCGGTTAAGAATGACCGGCTCTCTCTGAGGACAGGGTCAGGTTGGCCAGATCCGACCCCGGGAGTCGGAAAAGTGCTTCGAGTAACGGGGGCAATGGGGTCAGCGGTTCAACTCTTTGAGGCTCAGGAATCTGAAGACTTCCGAATCAGTCCGGCTTCGTTCGGAAATAGACTGATTCTCACTCCAGATGTCAGCTCGGATTCACTCGCGTTCACTGCTACATTTTCGCAGAAGGCGTTGCCAAAGGCTCTCCCAAGTGTTGCGGCTACCTTTGCTTCCTCTCGCCGTGGTTGGTCTGATTTCTGGAAGAGTGGTGGCGCGATTGACCTCTCGGAGAGCAAAGATCAGCGCTGGAAGGAGCTGGAACGCAGGATCGTCTTATCGCAGTATCTGATGGCGGTCAACGAGGCAGGGTCGTTGCCTCCTCAAGAAAGTGGGCTCGTGAACAACGGGTGGTATGGCCGATTCCACCTAGAAATGGTGTGGTGGCATGCGGCCCATTGGGCGCTTTGGGATCGATGGCCGAAACTTAATCCGGCGCTTTCGATCTACGACAAGGTCTTGCCAGGCGCGACTTCGCTGGCCAAGTCGCAAGGTTATGCGGGCGCGAGATGGCCAAAGTGTGTCGGACCAGATGGCATAGAATGGCCTCATGAGATCCATGCGCTGCTCATCTGGCAGCAACCCCACCCCATCTTCTTTGCCGAATTGGCGTACCGAGCAAACCCATCGCGAGCCACCTTAGAAAAGTGGGCTCCCGTCGTTGAAGCATCTGCAGACTTCATGGCTTCTTATGCATTTAATGACCCGTCAAGAGGGAAGTTTGTGCTTGGCCCTCCACTAGTGCCAGTATCTGAAAATCTCGACGCGAAGACGGCGATGAACCCCGCATTTGAACTTGGGTATTGGAGATTTGGATTGCGGGTAGCGAATGAGTGGAGAAAGCGGATGGGGTTAACACCGAATTTGAAGTGGAGGAGCGTCGCTGCGAACCTCTCGCCGATCCCACAGCAGGACGGCCTCTATGTGCTGAATGAGGGTGTACAGAACATGTGGTCGAAGTATAACTTTGAACACCCTGCCCTCACCGGAACTTACGGGATGCTGCCCGGGGATGGAGTCGACGTCGCTATCATGAAGCAAACGCTAGCGAAGGTCTCGCAGGTATGGGATTTTCAGAGAACTTGGGGATGGGACTTCCCAATGCTTGCAATGTGCGCGGCCCGGCTAGGCGATCCTGATAAGGCGGTTGACTTTCTTCTCCATCCGGCACCTGGATTCCAATTCGACGAGTGTGGCTTGGCCACGGGCGGTCCGTTTCCCTATTTCCCGTCGAACGGGGGATTGCTTTACGCCGTGGCAATGATGGCAGCGGGATGGGACGGGGCAACAAAAGCAAACGCACCTGGCTTTCCGCAAAATGGATCTTGGAAAGTTCGATGGGAGGGATTAAAGTCGGCGCTGTAAAAGGAAGACGGATGAAGTTTGCGATCCTTCTGTCGGCTCCGGCGTGCATGGTAAGTGCACAAACTCGACTTGATCACGTTTCGCTGGAGGAGTTGGTCAATCGTTCTCCAGTCGTGGTCCTAGCGAAGATATCGAGCGTCGACTCTCCTGGGCGATCATTTACGATTGAGGTCAAAGAAGTGCTCAAAGGTCGGGCTACGACAGCCGTCGTTCTCTTTGCTGGCCCCGGCCCCAGATCCACTCGAGAGCTGCAATTCCGCTCGCAATCGGGTCAATATGACCTCTATTTCTATGACCCGAATTCGCGAGGTACCTGGGGATCCTATCCTCTTGGGCGCGATGATCTCTCGAAGCCTCCGGATCAGATTGACCGCCTAGGTTTCGATGAGGCGAGGTTTGATGTTGGCTTTGGCTATAGGCTGTTCTCGCTCGACCTCACCGTGGTCAGAACGAGAGATGAGGCTATTCGACGAGTGAGGAGGTTTGCAAGATCTCATCCCACCTCGTTGAAGTCGTACAATATGCGCATTCCTGGCGCTGTCGCTCGAACGTCTGGATGGAGCGTGGCTTCTGACCACATTGACCTACCCATCTGTGAAGAACTCGAAGCGACTTGCCTTCGAATCATTGCCAGACCAGGCGAATATGTCCCCACGCTCTGGAAGCAGCCGACCTTCTTTTTTGACATTGCCATGGGCAGATCTCGAGCCACGATGGAAGCTGTCCTGCGCGAAGCGGCAATCGGATGCCTAGCCAATTTCAAATCGGTGCGGAACATCTTAACCTTGAAGAAATTACTAAACGATCCCGGGGTGGTGGTTCCGGAGTGGAGTGTAGAAGGAATGAAATATCCAGAAACCCGGTCGTTTGCGGTGCGAGACGCGGCGGCAAAGGTCTTGAATGGCTGGGACACAACCGCCATGAGATAGAATTCACGAACCCGTAAATCGCGGTGAGGTGCAGTTGTGAAGTTTAGTTCGATTCTTGAAAAATCTGGTGGTAACGCCACCGGCATCGTTGTGCCACAGAAAATTGTTGAGGCGCTCGGCGGAGGGAAGAAGCCGAAGGTGAATGTCGTGCTCAATGGCTTCACTTATCGGAGTAGCATCGCGATGATGGGAGGCGACTACATGATTCCGGTGAGCAAGGATGTTCGAGAGAAGGCCGGGGTGAAAGGCGGGGATCCGATCGATGTCGAAGTCACACTCGATACCGCGCCACGGGAGGTCGAGGTACCAGCCGACTTCGGCGCGGCGTTGGACCTTGTACCAGCGGCGCGAGCCAAGTTCGACACACTTTCCAACAGTAACAAGAGCCGGCATGTCTTGTCAGTCGATGGCGCGAAGACCCCCGAAACTCGCGCGAGGCGAATTGAGAAGGCGATTGCCGAACTCTCGGCATAACCTAGATGACGCTCGAATTTGAATCTGTCGCGATAAGCTGGCGAGGCCCGGCCCCGTTCGTCTTCGTTCCGATTCCGCAAGAACTGTCCGACGACATTCGCTCGGTCTCCGCGAGAATTACCTATGGCTGGGGTGTCATTCCCGTTACTGTTCGAATCGGAAAGACGGAGTTTACGACATCACTTTTCCCGAAAGATGGTGTCTACTTGGTGCCTGTCAAGTTGAAAGTTCAAAGGGTCGAACACGTTGAAGTTGGGGAAGTGCAACGTGTTCAGGTCGATCTGGCGCTCTGAAACAAGGAGAAATGGCCGCAGGTCGCGCGCATCTATCGCACACGATCTTTTTAGCTTTTGGTTGGCTTGCCCTTCAGGATTCGGACGTTCAAATTCTGGCTATGGCTACGGAGGCCCCGGCCTCGGTATTGACCGCACAATCGAGGTAGTGGAGCATGCGCCGCGGCGAGAGAAGGAGCACACATTTTTGTTGCTCAAGCGCTTGGTTGAACTCACGAACGGCGTTGACCCATGGCCCTACCCACCACTGCGCCAATCGCAGTAAGACTCAAAGGACCAGCAATGCAGGCAAGAATTGTCTGCGCTGCTAGACCCTGGTCACTCATCATCACCGCCGAGACGATCGTCGCGATGAGCGCGTAGCCGAAGATCATGCGCTTCCCGAACTTGTCAAGCGGCCGAGAGAGGCGGTGGACTTCGACGAGCAGCCTCTCGTCGAAGTCATTAGAAAGTGTTGGCACGTTTGCTGCGAACGACCGCCTCAGCATGGTGTCAATTTCTTGGGGTTCAATTTCACTCATAGTTCGTATCCTTTTTGTCTGAGCATGCCATGAAGCAATTGCCGAGCACGGTGAAGATAGGACTTGGCGGTGTTTTCTGGAACGCCAAGCAGTGCTGCGACTTCATCCACGCCATTTCCAAGCCAGTAGTAGAGGCGGAGTGCGGATTGATAGGTTTCTGGCAGGGTGGAGATGCACTCTGTTAGATGTCGATTTCTGTCGGAATCCTCGGCCTCCTGGTGGGGACTCGGTCCAGAGCCAGCTGCTCCGAGGAGGGCGGACTCATCGAAGTGCGGCCGCTTATGCCGTGCGAGTGCCTTCACATTGCTCGCTTCGTTGAACGTAATCCGATAGAGCCACGTGCAAAATTCTGCTTCGCCACGGAAAGCACGGAGCGACTTGTGGGCCTTGAGAAAGACCTCTTGGGCAACGTCCTCCGCTTCCGGCACGAGAGCCGGACCCAAAATAGAAACTGCCAAGTGAAAGACTTTTTCACGATGACGACGCACGAGCACGGCGAAAGCCGGTTGGTCGCCGTCCCTCGCTCGATGCACCAGTTGAAGATCGGTCTCCACGTTGTTACAGCCTGGGACGGATCTGAACGAGGTGATATCCGAGCAACCCGAGGCCCAAGAAAAATATTGGTAAGGGAGCGATCCATGCACTTTTGTTTCCGACCGGCAGCATCACGCTCAGCATGATCATTGCGCCCAGGGAGAGTGCCGCGAGTACTATTCCCATCATCGGCACAATCCTCGGATCTCCCCGTCGAGGGCCGGGCTCTTGCTCAAGTGGAAATTCTGGCAACGGAATTCCTTTCTCCATCGCGATGAGACGTTCTTGATGAACAATCTCCAACCGTAACCGTCGTGTCCGGTGGATCACGTGGTAGTAACCCACGATTCCTCCGGCCAATGCCAACGAAACCAAACCGTCGCCTATTGAATAGCTCATCGTTTTCCTTCTTGGCCTTATGACAAGGTCGGGCCAAAAATGGTTGCAACCGATTTACACCTTGGCTTGTCGAAAGCGGTAATGAAGAATAAATCTGTCCTCGCTGCTACTCTAGCCTGCATCGCGCTCACAAGTGTGGCCCACTCAACTGAAGGCTACTTCGATTCCAACGGCGTGAAGATCCGATATGTGACTGAAGGTGCT
>JBBRHU010000182.1:0-6747 GCA_038222255.1 Fimbriimonadales bacterium
ATCTCGCCGTTCGTCGTGCCGAAGATTGGTCACGGTCATGCGCGCGCCCTTTTTGTCACCGGCGAAGTGTTTGGCGCTCGACGGGCTGAGATTATTGGACTTGTTCACGAAGTCGCTTCCGCCGAAGAACTCGATGGCGCAGTTGAGAAGAAAGTGAAAGCAGTCCTCGCGTCGGGGCCAAAGGCCGTGGCGAAATCAAAGTGGCTTGCCCAGCAAACACCGCTTTCTTTAGCCGAGGCCTCACAGCTTCTCGCCGCGACTCGAGCAGGAGATGAGGCCAGAGAAGGGATCAGCGCATTTCTAGAAAAGCGATCAGCGAGCTTTGTGGTGAAGAGATGATCAAGAAGGTTTTAGTTGCCAATCGAGGCGAAATTGCATGCCGCGTTTTCCGCACTGCGCGTGCGATGGGGATTCGGACAGTTGCGGTTTACAGCGAAGCAGATGCAAAGGCTCTTCACGTTTTCGAAGCTGACGAATCGGTGGCCCTGGGAGGATCCGAGCCTTCCGAGAGCTACCTTTCAATCGACAAGATCCTTGCTGCCGCCGCCGCTACGGGAGCAGATGCCATCCACCCCGGCTACGGTTTTCTGAGCGAGAGAGCAGAATTTGCCGACGCCTGCGGGAAAGCGGGAATCACCTTTATCGGGCCAAGCGCAGCTGCGATGCGACGTCTTGGAGCGAAAACAGACGCGAAGCAGCTTGCCTTTGAGAACCAGGTGCCAATTGTCCCTGGGCTCTATGATCCAAATGCAACGACAGAAGAGCTCAAACATGCGGCACTGAAAATCGGCTACCCCGTGATGCTCAAGGCTTCCGCTGGTGGTGGCGGGCGAGGGATGCGAGCGGTTCGCGATCCGGAGCATTTTGATGACGAACTCCGAATCGCGTCTGACGAGGCGCTCAAAGCGTTCGGCGATGGAACGATGATGGTCGAGAAGCTTGTTGATCGGCCCCGACACGTCGAGGTTCAGATTATCGCCGACTCCCATGGAAATGTGGCGCCGCTCTTCGAGCGTGAGTGCTCGCTCCAACGCCGTCACCAGAAGGTTGTCGAAGAGGCGACTTGCCCGATTCCTAACTTCGGTGAATCCATTTGGCCGCGAATGCGAGAGGCGGCGGTGAAGCTGATCAAAGCTGCGGGCTACACAGGCGCAGGGACCGTGGAGTTCATTGTTGACGAAAAGACCGGAGAGTTCTTCTTCCTTGAAGTAAATGCTAGGCTCCAGGTCGAGCACCCAGTAACGGAGATGATCACCGGTCTCGACCTTGTGGAGTGGCAGCTGAGAGTGGCCGCGAGCGAGCGCTTGGTCTTCGATCCTAGACTCATCGCGGGAGACCGCGCCGCAATCCAAGGGCATGCGGTCGAGGCGCGAATTGTAGCTGAAGATCCCGGAATGGGCTTCCTTCCAAGCGTCGGAAAAATCATCGCATGGCAAACTCCGATGGTCCCCGGGGTGAGAGTTGACACAGGCTACGGTCCAAATGCCGAGATACCGCGATTCTACGATTCATTGGTCGCAAAGGTCATTGCCCATGGTTCAACTCGATCCGGCGCGATAGACAAGCTGAGATCAGCGCTCCTCGATTTTCACGTCCTCGGGATCAAGACCAACATTGCCTACTTGCTCGATGTCCTCGATTCGGTGAGCTTCCGATCTGGTGCCTTCGACACAGGCACACTGGGTCGTGAATTCGCAGAGTGGACACCGGGTGCGGTTCCCCCTGAACTAGGCGACATTATTGAGGCAGCGGTAACTGTCAGTCCCGTTGGCGGTTCGACGAAGGCGGTTGCTCAAGGGGCGTGGGCGATTTCTGACGGCTTCAGGAACGCACGCTAGCGGGTCCCAAAGGGGAAGATTGCCTCAGTGGCCGCAGGACTGTTGAACATCCCAGCGTGGTCATGCCCAATGCCCGGGGCCTCGACCAACTGCCAACCGAACTTCCAGCCCCTCGTCTTCGCAAGCTTCGTTGCGGATTCGAAGATGGCCCTACCCCTCGCGAGGCGGTGCGGACCTTGCACGTTAGCTTGTTTCGATTCATCCATCGAACCATCCTGATGGTCATCACTTCCGCCGAGGAAAATCGTGATCGGTTGCTCAACGTAGGATTTTAGGAGTTCATCCTTCCGGAGCCAGTCTGGTGTGTCGCCGAGGCCATAAGGGAACTTCTGCTCCGTCGAAGGAAAGACCCACGAGCTCGGATTCGAAATCACGATACGGTCAACGGGCAGTCGCATGAACGGCACGAGCCGGGCCAAGAACTGGCCCCCGGCAGAATGGCCGACCAACTTCACAGGAGAGTTCGGGCTCGAACAACTTTGCTTCACCGCCGTGATCATTCCCGGCAATAGCGAATATGTCCACTCGCTCTCGCGTGCGTAAGACCCGTCTGCTTTGACGATGCCGCCACGGTTATAGGCGGTGTTTGTGAATCGGGCAAGGTCAAACTCGGGGCAAACTATGAGGGCGCCAAATCGGTCGCCAAGCTTGCAGGCATCATCGCGATATTCGGCGGCGTTCCTGAGCATTCCGTGGAACACAAAGATGATCGGCCCGTTCTCGTGGAATCGAACGGGCCGATAGGTGTGCAACTTCATCTCCTTGCCAGAGATGGTTGAAGTGAGCAGCCCTTTCCCAGTTCTGATCTCCGCAGGCGCCTGAAGCGCGATCAACAAAGAAAGGGCGTATGTCATGGCTATCCGCTGTTACGGCTCTTCTCGCGGTGGAACGTCTCGATTCGGCGAACCAACTTCGACTCTGATCTCATGATGAGAGAGTTCGTGAGAATGCCATCTCGACGGTATCTTACTCCTCGGAGCATGTCACCGGAAGTGATGCCTGTTGCTGCGAAGATGACGCTACCAGAGGCCAGATCGCAAGCGTGGAAAACGCGGTCGATATCGCCATCAACCATTCGCTCTGCTCGTTCCCGTTGACCGTCTCTTGGGAATGAGAGCCTCGCTTGCATTTCGCCGCCGTAGCAAAGCACGGCAGCGGCGGTGATCACACCCTCAGGTGCACCCCCCATGCCCATCAGTGCGTCGATGTCTGAGTTCGGATCGAGCGCAGCAACTGCTACCGATAGGTCGCCATCGGTCACGAGGTGAACACGAGCGCCAGCAGACCGAATCTCGCTGATCAACCCTTGATGTCGGTCTCGATCGAGGACGCCGATGATGAGTTCATCAACGCTTTTGCCAAGAGCTTTGGCCATGAGCCTAACGTTGACTCGCGGAGGAAGAGTAATGTCGACCACTCCTCGGCACTCTGCGCCGACGACAAGTTTGTCCATGTAGCAGTCAGGGGCATGCATCAACTTGCCTTCACCTTCCACTGCCGCTGCGAGAACTGCGATCGCGTTTGGCAAACCGTTCGCGCAAAGGTTTGTTCCTTCGAGTGGATCGACAGCAATCTGGATTCGAGGTCCCTCTCCCGTTCCGAGTTCTTCACCGATGTACAGCATCGGGGCTTCGTCTCGCTCGCCTTCTCCGATAACGATCACGCCGCGCATCGGCATTTCGCCGAGCGTTCTTCGCATGGAGTCACATGCCGCCTGGTCCGCTCCATCGCGGTCGCCCTTGCCTACCCAGAGTGCGGAAGCTACTGCTGCAGCTTCAGTGACGCGTAGAAAATCTATGTTCTGATATCGATCCAAGATAAAACCCCTTTGTCCTATTGGCGCATGAGCGTTGCCCACGCGCTTGAGAGTTTACAAGACTAACAAAGTGTGAAGTGAGCCCTCGCACGTGTAGACTCGGGGCCTCATGATCCAGGATTGGTTCCTCGCATCGAAGCTCGGCATTTTCATCCACTGGGGCATCTACGCCGTAAAGGGCATCGATGAGTCGTGGTCTTTCTTCAACGGCAAGATTTCCTATGAAGGCTATATGGACCAACTCGATGGGTTCACCGCATCGAACTACGACCCCGAAGCATGGGCGAAACTCTTCAAGTCAACAGGCGCTACCTACGCTGTTTTGACCACGAAGCACCACGATGGCGTTGCACTTTGGGATACCAAGCAGAGCGATTTGAATGTGGTGGAGAAGACTCCTGCGGGAAGAGATCTGCTGACTCCTTTTGTTGATGCGCTTAGGAAGGAAGGCATCAAGGTTGGGTTCTACTTCTCGCTCCTCGACTGGAGCCACCCGGACTATGCGACCAAGCTCCACCCCGGCGATTGGGAAAAGAATCGTTTCTGCTATCGCGAAGAGGAGGCGAGCGACGAACGTTGGGAGAAGTACCTGGAGTTCATGAACGCGCAGCTCGAAGAGCTCTGTACAAGGTTCCAACCAGACCTGATTTGGTTTGATGGCGAGTGGGAGCGGTCGATGGAACAGTGGAGATCGAAGGAGCTTGTCGAAAAGCTTCGGCAGTGGGTGCCAAACGCGGTGTTGAATAGCCGCTTGCTAGGTTACGGAGACTACGCCACTCCAGAACAAGGGTTCCCGATGGTTGCGCCGGAAGGAGCGTGGGAGTTCTGCGTAACGATGAACAACTCGTGGGGATACCAGCAAGATGATCATGCCTACAAGTCACCAAAGCAGATCGTCCGAATTTTGGTTGAGTCAATCATGATGGGCGGACGGGTGCTTCTTGACATCGGTCCGAAAGAAGACGGGTCGATTCCCGACGAGCAGACCGAGCGACTTGAAGCGCTTGCAGGTTGGGTTGATCGAAATTGCGAAATCATGGCTGGAAAATCTGGCCTTCCCCTCGGCCACTACTACGGGCCGTCGATCTTGTCGCAAGACGAAAAGAGCTTGTACATTGTTTGCTTCGATGCTCCTAGCGAGGGAATTCCGATCAAGGGTCTGTTAAGTCAGGTTAAAGATGTGTCGATCTTAGGATCTTCCATCAAGCCGACTTCTGGAGGGCTCGGCGGAGCCGCTTGGATTCCGGGCACCGCTGTGCTGTGGATCGACTTCCCGAAGGAAGCCATGGACCCGTTGGCGACCGTTGTTCGAATCGACTTCGAAGAGCCCCTGCGGCTCTACCGTGGCAAAGGACGAGACTAGCCCGCGTGCCAATCTCCTAGTCGCGCAAAATCAGGGCTGGTACGCTTTAGGGGTGCCAGCCCCTTCCACTTCGCACCTCCAGATTCCGATTCGATCGGACAAGTTGAGCTTCAATCTAAAGCTGACTTCGCACCTTGCTCACGTGGTCTCGGAGTTTCAAACGATCGACATTTATGACTCCGAGGTCTTCGGTCGGTTGTTGATGCTGGACGGGCACATTCAGCTGACAGAGTTTGACGAACGTGCCTATCACGAGTCGCTCGTCCACGTGCCGCTCCTCTCGATGACTGATCCACGGAAAGCGCTTGTGGTCGGAGGTGGCGATGGCGGAGTGCTAAGAGAACTCTGTCGGCACAAGTCAATCACCCAGATCGATATGGTCGAGATTGACCAGGCTGTGATCGATGCAAGCAAAGAACACCTGCCATTCGTAAGCGGAGGAGCCTTCGAGGACCCGAGAGTGCGGCTTCACATTGCCGATGCGTTTGCCTTCCTTCAGCAGAATCAAGAGCAGTACGATCTCATCGTCGTCGATTGCACGGATGTCTATGAGGAAGAGGATGGCGGGCTGAGCGAGATGCTCTTCACGGACCGCTTTTACGAAGACTGCCAGCGGTCGTTGACCAACCAGGGCATGGTTGTTTCTCAGGCCGACAATTTGGTCTTCTGCCCCTTCTCGTTGGAAGAAATTAAGACCATGTTCGGCAGAGTCTTTCCGACCGTTGAAAGCTACCAGGCAGTCATTCCTTCTTTTGGAGGCTTTAGCGGTTACTGCTATGCAAGCAAAGGTCAAACGATCTCACCCGTATGGTCACCTGAGCGTGCGGTCGAGCTTGATCTACACTATCTTAACGAGACGACCTACTCGCTCGCTCTCACACCGTTTCGATTTTCGTAAGAATGGGTCCAACTTTCAGAAATGTTTGAAAGTTCGGTATCGTTGAAAAAGATATGAGCGTTTTGCCCGCTGAAGTCATGCTCGCGCCAGAGCTACTGCCGATCCTGAAAAAGGTGGAGGCAGGTGAACGTCTGAGCCGAGAAGATGGCCTGACTCTTTACAACACGCCAGACCTCACCGGCGTCGGCTATCTTGCGAACATCATTCGTGAGCGCAGGCACGGGGCAAAAACCTACTTCGTGCGCAATCAGCACATCAACTACACGAACATCTGCAACAAGTTCTGTAAGTTCTGTAGCTTCTATGCAAAGAAGGGCGGCCCCGCTCCCTATCAGATGACGATTGACACTGTGCGTGAGCGCTTGATGTGGCACCGCGATCTTCCTTTGACGGAAATTCATATGGTCGGCGGGATCAACCCGAGGTTGCCCTACCAATATTATCTCGACCTCGTTCGCGTCGTCAAAGAGGTCCGCCCCGGCGTCCACGTCAAGGCCTTTACTGCGGTTGAAATCGTCGAGATCGCTCGTCAGGGCAAGGTCACCATGGAGCAATGCCTCGCAGACTTGATCGAAGCTGGGCTTGATTCACTCCCGGGTGGCGGAATTGAAATCCTGAGCGACCGCGTTCACCGTGAGCTTTTTGGAAAAAAGCTGAATGGCGAAGAATGGAAAAATGTCTCTCGCGCGGCTGCAAAGCTTGGCCTAAAGCAGTATGCGACGATGCTGTATGGCCACATCGAAACCAAAGAAGAGTTGGTTGATCACCTCATCCAGCTTCGAGAACTCCAGGACGAAACGGGGCACTTCCTGACAATGACTCCGCTCAGTTT
>JBBRHU010000183.1:0-6741 GCA_038222255.1 Fimbriimonadales bacterium
TACTGCGAAT
Source organism: Fimbriimonadales bacterium (assembly GCA_038222255.1). Classification (GTDB taxonomy): domain Bacteria; phylum Armatimonadota; class Fimbriimonadia; order Fimbriimonadales; family Fimbriimonadaceae; genus Fimbriimonas. The sequence continues at coordinate 11 of JBBRHU010000183.1, forward strand.
CTAAATAGGTAGGTCGATGGAATAGCCTGGTCGCAAGGCTAGTTTTCACTTCCGTCGAATTCATCGGTCATATTAACGGGCAAGTAGTCAGCAAGCTTGCAAGGTCGGCTCCGATGGATTGCAGTGTGCTCGGGCGCTGCAGTCCTACCGAGAGCCGAATTGCGCTTGGGCTTTCGCCCACCCAGAGGCGTTGTGCGCTTGTGAATGCAAATCCCTTTGCGACCGCATCACGGTAGAGCTGAGCCAAATCCCGGGGCTCTCGAAACTCGATCCAGACGGATTGGCCTTCGTTCGTCGTCCAGTCTGCAAAGTCGGCAAGGTGTGCTTTCAGTCCCGATTGCAAGGCATTCCGGCGGTCTGTAAGCGAATTTCGCATTCTTTTTGCATGAGCGTCGATCGCTCCGCTCACTGCGAGATGCTCAAGTGTGTGCTGGAGGATGGACGAGGCGCCAAGGCTCTGTTGAAAGATCGCCTGTTCAATTTTCGCCTTCTGCGCCCGATCAGACAGCACCACGCCAATGCTTAGTGCAGGCATGATCGTTTCGTCGAATGCCATTAATCCAACGACGGCGCTAGGCGCGGCAAGCTGGAAGAGCGTCGGACTTGCCTTCCAAGACATCCAGTGGCCAGTCAAGTTTTCGATGATGAGAATTCGTTTCCGCTCGCAAAATCCCACGAGCATTCGCATCGATCGTTCAGAGAGATTCTTCCCTCCAGCCAAGGAATTGGTGACATCGGCGAAGAGGATCTGAGTGGGATTAGCTTTGTAGAGTGTCTCCAAGCGGTCGATGTCGAGTTCACCCCACCGGATATCAATGCCGACCAGATGGCTCGCAGTCGAACCCAGCGCCGCCAACCTATCGGGTGAGTGTGGCAAGGTCACCCACGTGGATTCCGATCTGGAACCGAAGGTGTTGTGCAGAATCCCGAGTGTCTGAACAGCCCCGGGCGAGATTGATAGCCGATCGGGAGTCGCAAGAGAGAAGTGACTCAGCAGGACGGAGCTGATTGCATTGCGGAGAGAAGTGAGACCGGCTTCGGGCGCAAGATAGAACGCCCAGTTCCCGCGAGTGGTGGCCGAGTGAAGGCCTGCGTGGAGCGCGCCGACATCGATCCAGTTAGGGTCTGGAAATGCGGTGGCAAGACTTCGAAGTGAGGCCCGCTTGCTCACCAATTCGAAAGTGGCAGCGAGACCTGTGTCGAATGTATCAACAAGGAACTGTGTCGAATCTGGCGTTCCTTGCCGCTTCAGCACACGCACGGCGTCGCCCTGTCGTCCAGCCACCAAGCCCAGTTCCGCAAGTCGGCGATATGCCTTCTGAATTGTCATGCACGAAACGCTGTGGAGTCTGGCACTCTCGCGGATCGTCGGTAATCCGTCGCCAGGTTGTAGTTCCGCCGAAAGAATCTTTGCCCGAATCCCCTCAGAGATTTCCTCGAACCGTGGCGGCCGTCCCACTCCTCTCATTTCTGATTAATAGCACAATTATTTTAACTTCTATAGCTTAATTGCTTCGTTGTCGGCGACCTGCGTTAGGCTGAAGCTATGTTCCTCGTTCACCTAGCAGTCGCACAACAAAGCATCGCCCCAGAGAAGTCACTCGATTTCTGGCTCGGCACATGGGTGGTCACCGCGAAGTCGAAGACGGCTAAGCCAGGTGAATGGCAATCCGAACGTGGAACAAATGAGATCCGGCGGACTCTTGGCGACAAAGTAATTCAGGAGAACTTCCACGCTCCATCCTTGGTCGGAAAGAGCTGGTCCGTCTACAATCCGACAACCAAGATCTGGAAGCAGACCTGGGTTGACGCGAACGGTGGCTACTTTGCGTTCACGGGCGGGCCAGACGGCAAGAACTTCATCTTCAAGACCGCCGAGGTGAACGGCGTTGTTCTCCGAATGGTGTTTCGAGATATTCAGAAGGACACCATCCACTGGGACTGGGAGCGATCTGCGGACAGTGGCAAGACCTGGACGGTGATGATGCAGATCGACTACGTACGCGAGAAAAGTGCCAAGAAGGGGTGATCCCAGCATCCGGGCGTGTGTTGCCTGCGACAAGAAATTCGATTAAAGGTACTGAGCCCGAATCTGCCACTGGGCTCGAGTCAGAGGGCCGCAAAAGAGTGATGGCCAAAAGCCCGACAAAGTGGCCGTTTTGTAGGATTGTTGAACCCAAAAATATGATCGAATCAACGAGCCAAACGACGAGGGGCTGCAACGTCTTTCGAGCAAGATCTGGCGTTTGGCCGCCGAGCTGTAAGTGGCAATCTCCAAGACTCTGACTGTGAAGGCTGGAACTCGCCCGAAGAGACCGCGTTAGTTACTACTAACAAATCTCTTATGGCAGACAAAACTCTCAATGCTCCACGAAGCCGCAACCCTTTTGCGGCAGACATGTCGGCTGGGCTCGTCGTTTTTTTGGTTGCCCTCCCCCTGTGCTTGGGAATCGCCAATGCAAGTGGCACTTCACCACTATCTGGAATTATCGCTGGGGTAGTCGGCGGTATCGTCATCGGGCTCGTTTCTGGGTCTCCTCTCAGCGTAAGTGGGCCAGCCGCTGGACTGGTCGCGATCATCGTGACCGCGCTCGTCACGCTCGCTGGGTCGTTCCAAGCGTTGCAATGTGCGATTGTGCTCGCCGGAGCTATCCAGATTGTGCTGGGAATCTTCAAACTGGGGAACATCGCCAACTTCATTCCAAATAGCGTGATCAAAGGAATGCTTGCTGGGATCGGCGCGGTGATCATCCTGAAGCAGGTTCCTCACGCGTTGGGATGGGACAAGGATTACGAGTCCGAACTTGGGTTCTTCAGCCGGTTTGGTAATACGTTCAGCGACATCTACAAAGCGGTGGTGACGTTCACACCTTCAGCCGTCGCGATCTTCGGCGTCGCGATTGCGATTATCTTGTTCTGGGACTCCAAAAAAATGAAGTCCACCAAGATCGCGAAAGCGGTGCCTGGTGCGCTCGTGGCAGTCGTGGCTGGTGGCTTGATCAATGAAATCCTAAAGTGGGTTCAGGGAGACTTCGCGCTCAAGTCCACCGATGGGCACCTCGTTGTGCTCCCCCTCGGGGACAAGCTTGTAACTTCATTTACTCTTCCCGACTGGAGTGTCATCACGGCCGGCCCGGTCTGGGTGATCGCACTCACGATTGCAGCGGTCGCGAGTATTGAGACTCTCCTTTGCATCGAAGCCGCCGATAAACTTGACGAAAAGCGCCGAGTCACTCCTCCAAATCGTGAGCTGATCGCTCAGGGCATCGGAAATGCCGTGAGTGGATTTATCGGGGGACTACCGATTACGTCGTGCGGAGTACCGCGAATGCTTACGCCGGAGCGCAAACGAAGATGTCTGCGGTGATGCACGGCGTCTTCTTGCTCCTTGCTGCCCTGCTCTTCGCGAACCTGATGAACTCGATTCCGCTGGCCTGTTTGGCCGCAGTATTGATCGTAGTGGGATTCAAGCTCACCAAGCCTGCGATCTTCCGAGACATGTGGCGGCAGGGGTTAGACCAATTCATTCCGTTCCTCATCACCTATTTAGGAGTGATCTTCTCGGACCTGCTCAAAGGTGTTTTCATCGGCCTGATCGGTGCGATTTACTTTGTCATTCGCTGCAACCAACACCGGGCCTTTACGCTTGTCAACGAAGGCTCGGACTACATGTTGCGGTTCAATAAGGACACGAGCTTCACAACTAAGGCAACTTTGCGTAAGACACTCGACAACATCCCTGACAATGCGAACGTGTTCATCAGTGGTAACGATGCAAACGTCATCGATCACGACATCATAGACATGATCAAGGACTTCACCGAAAACGGAAAGTATCGTGGGGTCACGGTTGAACTTTCAGAAGTAGAAGGCAAAACCTGGTCTTTACAAACGAAGCGAGCCAAGGCTCAAATTTTGAAGGAGAAAGCATATGGAGAGTCATAAGAGGTTACTTCTTGCCAACAAGGCGTGGGCTGAAGACAAGCTTGCCGCGAATCCAGACTTTTTTGAACTGCTGTCTGGTCCTCAGCAACCCGAATTCCTTTGGATCGGATGCGCTGACAGCCGAGTTCCAGCCGAAGAGATCACGGGCACGAGCCCCGGCCAGCTGTTCGTTCATCGAAACGTTGCGAATCAGGTGATTCACACCGACTTCAACATGCTGTCCGTTCTGCAATATGCGATCGAAGTCTTAGACGTGAAGCACGTCATCGTGTGTGGTCACTACGGTTGCGGTGGTGTGCAGAATGCACTCAGTCGAAAAGATCTCGGCCTGATCAACAAGTGGCTCCGGCACATTAAGGATGTGTATCGTTTCCACCAACGAGAGCTCGATACGATTTCTGATGAAGATACGCGCTTTAGGCGTATGGTGGAGCTCAACGTGACCGAACAGATTTCCAATCTCGCGGAGACGACGATCATCCAAAAGAGTTGGAAAAAGAAGGGGTATCCAGTCCTTCACGGGTGGGTTTATGACATGGAGACAGGGCTCATCAAGGAGCTCGCAACCATGGATAAAGACAGTCACCTCGACAATATCTACAAATACGAGTTCGACGGCAACGGGACTCTCTGAGAGCTAGTCACCATCTTTTCAACGTACTTGGCGATGACGTCAAACTCGAGATTCACGCGGTCTCCAGGGTTGCGCTCGCCAAGATTGGTCTCTCGTAGGGTTTGAGGAATCAGCCACACCGTGAACATTCCACTGTGTGGCTCCACCACGGTCAGAGATATTCCGTCGACAGTGATCGATCCCTTGTCGATAAGGTACCGATCTGCCTGCGGTGGCGCTTGGATCGTCATCACGGTCGAGTTTCCAATAACCTCTGCACCGACGTAGATACCCGTTCCATCGACGTGCCCCTGTACGATGTGGCCGCCAAATCGGTCGCTCGGCTTCATCGCCCGTTCGAGGTTCACGACCGTCCCGCAAACAGCATCTCCAAGAGAAGTTCGAACCATGGTTTCGGGTGACAGGTCGAAGCGCAGACCGTCCTCAGAGTCCACAACCGTAAGGCAACATCCATTCACGGCGATGCTCTCCCCGATCACGAACGGTTCTGCGCCAAACGATGCGGGAGCATCCAAAATCAGCAATCCGTCGCCGATGGAACGTACGACGCCAGTAGCTTCGACAATGCCGGTGAACATCTCTAAAAGTCTACATCGGTCAGGGTTTGATCCCTGTGTCTTGCCAAGTGTTGCCGGTCGCTCCCGGCGGTAGAGGTAGCTCCTTACCTCCGGCCCAGAGGATGTTGTCTCGAAAGATGTACTTGCCATTCTTCCAGTTGCCGCCGATGATCGGAGAGCCGTTGCTCACGACGATATTGTGTTCAAAAACGAAGCTGATATGCTCTTCTTCCCGAGACCGGATCACGAGTCCATCTCGCTCTGCAAACGCGAAGATATTGTTTCGAATCTGGTTGTTCCTTCCATAGTGTTGGTGAAAGCCACCGGACTTTGTGTGCTTTACCGTGTTGCGCTCAACGACAATGTCGGAACTGCCCTCGTCTAGATAGATCCCCCAACCGCCATAACCTCGAGATCTAACGTCGGTAATCGTGTTGCCGCGAATGACCGTCCCAGGCGCAACCCCGAGGTGATAAATGCCTCCCATGTCGCTGAGCTCTCCTTGCCCGATCTTGCTAATAATATTGCCTTCGATCAGATTGTTCGCTCCATCGTGCTTCGCGTACCCCCAAGTCCATCCCACCGAGATTCCGGTGTAGAAGAAATCGTGGATGATGTTTTGGAGAAGCTTGTTGTTGCTACTGTTTCCGATCCAGATCCCAACCGCAGGTGCGAAGATTCGTCCACCCCGTTCGAGCCGACAATATGCGACCGTCGTTCGTGAGGTGCCGTGGTCGATCTTGATTCCACCAGCGCCGAGGTCGGAGAAGTCGCAGTTCCGAATCTTGTTGCCCTCAGATTTGCCCGAGATGCTTAATCCGTAGTTGCCGATTTGTGAAATCTTGCAGTTGCTTACCTCTACATTTTCGCAATCGATAAGCTCCACCGCAGCCGGGACAGAGACTGCAGCTTGGGGGTCACCCGACTGACTCGGCCCGTAGTTGTATTCGGTATGGGCGAACGTCAGTGCCTCAAGCTTCGCGTTCTTGGCTCCCTTCAAGCGAAAGACCGTCGGTCCACCAGGCGCAAAGGGCTTGAAGGTTTGTGTCGATTGGCCAGGGATCGGCACAACGTAGAGCATCTTGGAGGGAGCATCGTAGTAGAATTCGCCCGGCTTTTCGAGCGCCTCAGCGACGTTTTCAACTCGATAGAATCCGGCTTGCCCGGTGTAGTCATCAAGGAGTTTGAACGTGCTCTTCTTGCCGAACTGGACCTCCTGCTTCGCGAGGTCAAGCGATCGGATGGGCATTCTCGACGTGATCCAAAGGTGATGGCAGAGGACTTCAACATCTTGGAGGTTGTGCCACGATTTGAGGTCGCCAGCCTTGAAATTCATCCCAGACTGCCCAAAGTTCCATTCCGCCTTCGCGTCGTCGCCGAGGTAGCCGGTGAACTGGTAGAAGCCACCCCCTCGGGGCAAACGAGGTCGGACCATCCTGGTGTCTTGCCAAAATAGCTGCGAGCCAACCGGTTGATCGACCTTCGTGCTCCAGACCTTTTTGCCGAGGAAGGAGTCGCTCTTCCAACCGGATATCCGGCGCCCCGCGCTGAACATTGAGTGAGCTCCCTTAAGCGTCACTCCGTTGACCTCTGGT